>CBCOYO010000084.1:0-15123 GCA_965114465.1 uncultured Lachnospiraceae bacterium | reverse complement strand
TACTGCCTATACAATGGTTCCTGATACCATTGCCTGCGAATATTGTATAGGCAGTACCTACACAGTCTGTATGGTGGGAATCGCTTCCACCAAACATTGGCAGTTTATGTGTAGCAGCAAGGCGGACAGCAGCAGCATTGGATTCTGGCGACTCACAGGAATTAAAACCTTCTAAGAAATCAAAGTTTTCCATAATTTCAGGGTGCTTTTTATACAGACGAGTACGTGTAATGCTTAAATGGCGTTCACCACATGGGTGTGCCGGCCCAAGAATACCGCCGTGGCGGTGTACAATATCCTGCAGCATTTTCACTGGCAGACCGCGGCATTCTAAAATTAATAACTTGACATTCTCCGGCATAATTACTAAAATATGTCCGGCGTCAATTGTATCATATTCAATACCTTTTAAAACAACGAAATCTTTAAACGCACCTGCATGGCGGTCGCGGTATGCGCGAAACCCGTTATAGGAATCGTGGTCTGTGACAAGCATCCCCCCGAAACCTTTCGCTTTCAGCAGGCGTATGTATTCCGCAACTGGAATTTTGCCATCCAAAGACCCTTCCTGTGTGTGACAGTGCATATCAAACTTCATATGGAATAATCCCTCCAAAAAAATAATCCGAAACAAATCAATTCTCAACGATTTTATTGTACAGCATATTTGCCAAAGAATCAAACATCATTTTATGGAAAGACAACAAAAATAGTTACAAAAATAACGCTTAACATTTGGTAAAATGTTTGCATTTTTTGTTCCGAACAAAAAACGTTGTTTGTTGTGCATAATTATTTAAGATTTCTTAAAATTTACGTACATAAGTTGACATTGCACAATTGATAGAATATAATGATTTCACTGTGAAAAAAGTGAAACATATTTTTGCATTATGCAAAAGGGAGAGAGAGGAAATTATGAAAAGTAAAGCAAAAACATTTGCAAAGACCGGCATAGATTTTATCCGGTCGTATCAGTCGCTGGCTGTTATGGCAGTTTATGCAGTATTTTATCTGGCGGCATTTTTCTACTTAGAACAGAGGAATATCTCATATCATGTGATTAATTTTGGACTTGATCAGTATATTCCGTTTTGTGAAATATTTATTGTGCCCTACCTGTTATGGTTTGCGTATGTTGCGCTTACCGTTGTATTTCTAGGCATTAAGGATAAGGAAGAAGCGGATAAACTTGTGAAATTTTTAATTGCAGGGATGACAATATTTATTGTGATATCAGCAGTATTTCCCAATGGTCATCATCTGCGACCGACAACCTTTGAACGCGACAATATTTTTATTGATTTAGTAAAAAATCTTTATATTGCAGATACACCAACCAATGTACTTCCCAGTATTCATGTATATAATTCCATTGCGATTATGATTGCTGTGTGGAGAAGCAGGTGCTTTGCAAATCACAAAGTGATTAAGGCAGCAATGCTTGGACTTGGCGTAAGCATTATTTGCTCTACGGTTTTGCTAAAACAGCATTCTATGTTGGATGTGCTGCTGGCGTTCCTTTTGTCTGCACTTATGTACACCATATGTTATAAGAAAGAATCCGTTAGAGAAAAAGGCGAAGGCTTATCAAGTGAATCTGTAAAATAAATGTTAGAGTGAGTGGGGCAATATCTAAGGAATTGCTTGAATTTAATAAGGGAATGTAACACAGTTGGGACAGCCGCATAATATAATTTATGTAGCTGTCCCATTGATTTTATAGGAAATTTGTACTAAAATTATAAGAGATGTGATTTAGGCGAAAAAAACAAATAACAAAAGGCAGTCATACCAAATAATCGAATGCTGTCAGAAAGGAGAAAATCGCATGGGCAGGCAGTTAGTTTGGCACGAACGGTATAACATTGGAATTGACTTTATTGACAAAGAGCATAAGAAACTGTTCAGTATTTTAAACAGGTTGTTTGCAAATAAGGACGAGGACGAAAAACGTCAATGGGTCTATCAAGAAGGAATTAAATATTTTAAGGAACATGCAATGAAGCATTTTACGGAGGAGGAGGCATATATGGCGTCTATCAGCTATGAAGGATTCGAAATGCACCGACGCCTACATGATAATTTCCGTAAAAAAACACTTCCAGCGCTGGAAATGGAGTTGACACGTACAAAGTTTTCGCAGGATGCAATGAATCATTTTCTGGGTGTTTGTGCAGGATGGCTTTTGGGGCATACCTTGACAGAGGATCGCGCAATTAACGGAAAAGCTGTTAGCAAATGGGAGGAACTTTTGCCGGAAGAAGAACAAGTGGCAATGCGTCAGGTGATTATTCAGTATCTCAATGAAATGTTCCAATTAGAAGCACAGGTAGTCAGTGACTGTTACGGCGGTGAAAAGTTTGGAAATGGTATTTATTACAGACTGGTTTTTGTGGCAGAATCAGGCGAACAGTTGGAGATAGCTTTGGTTTTTGAGGAAAAGCTGATTATGAATACAATTGGAGCAATGATGGACAGCGAATCGGAAGAAGTCAGTGTGATGCTGATGAATGCCGTACGTTATTCGGCGCAGCAGTTTGTAAGTTCTGTTATGGGACATTTTGCGAATGCAGATCAATTTGAGTTAAAAGATGAAAATCTACTGGCGTATGAGCCGTTTCAACGAATATTTGAAAGAAACAATCCGCAGTTTAGCCAATTGTTTGATACGGGAGAAGGGTATTTTGCCTATTGTGTATTTGCCCCGCATTTGCTGAGAACAGATAATGTAGTTTCTATTCAGGCAGAAAACGCAATGGTGGAGGTCAAAAAGTATCTGGATGCCGAAGAAAAACCGTCAGGAAAGAAAAAGGTGCTTGTAGTAGATGATTCAGATATTGTGCTAGAGGCAATGCGGGAACTGTTAGGAGGTGTATATGAGGTTGGAGTAGCGAAATCGGGGATGTCTGCGATTCGCTGCATTACACTAGATAGACCCGATTTAGTATTAATGGATTATGAAATGCCGGTATGCGATGGCAGTCAGGTATTGGGAATGATTCGATCAGAGAAAGACTTTGCGGATATTCCAGTATTTTTCCTAACAGGTAGAACCGATAGGGAAAGTGTAACAAAAGTTATTTCGCTGAAACCAGCGGGATATCTATTAAAGACGCAGCCGCTTGCGGAAGTGAAACGGGAAATAGATGGTTATTTTGAAAGGAAAAGCCGACAAACATAATTATTTATGAAGATTAGAATGTTTTCTCGCATTATAAGATAGATGCTAAGAGATATAAAAATATAACAGAATAAGGCATAACAAAAATAAGGAGCTGTCGGGAAAGGAAATTTTCTGACAGCTCTTTTGTGCGCATGCCAATGCAGAGAAAATATACTACTAAAGTGACGCATCGGCGGCGCAAGTAGGAGGCTGTCGCAATAAGCTTTGATGCTACCAGATATGGTATAAATCTTAGCACAGAGTTAGAATATCTTGTATCCGTTTGTCTTAATGCGACAGCCCCTGCTTGATTATGTACAAGTGATTTTAGTCAATGCCAACACGGATGCCGCCGCTGCGTTCGGAAGGCTGTACTATAACGGATACGGGCTGGCTGCCACTCCATTCAAAGGCATAGGATTCTCCGGATGCCTGTCCAATTAGGTTTTTCCATGATAAATCTGTGCGGATTTGCGGGTCACAGTAGCCGGACTGCCCCATCCAGCAGATTACGGCATCTGGATCAACGGATATGGTACTGCGGCTTTGGATATTGCTTAATACAATGGGATTGCCGTCTGAGAGAATGGCAACATAAGCATCTCTTCCCGTTCCAGTCAGGGTGGATGTGGCAAGCCCTTTCTGTGAAATAACGCCGCAGCCGATAAAACGGACATCATATTTGCAGTCATCGGTAAATGCTAATATATTTTCTGACTCAACGGAAACCACTTCGCCGACGGCAAGCTGGTATACCACGACATGCTGGCTGTTGTTGGCATAATAAGTAACAGAATTGCCGTTAAATGTTACTTTCATCAGTGGTAGATTTTCACCTGTAACGCGGCGCAGCAAAGAACCCAGTGCTGCCTGTGCAAAATTATTCTGCGGCCCAAGCAGTAGTTTTTCAAAGCTGTAGTTCTTGCCGCCCATGCTTTCTCCAGCAATAAAAGAGCCTGCCTTTGTATACAGTACATTATTTCCGCTGCAAGTTACCTTTAAGGTTAATTCATTAATGGTTTCAAATGTTAACATTTTTTGCTCCCGTCCGCCTGCTTTTGCAGACACTAATTAATCGCACACCTGTACGCCATACAGTGCACATAATCCTGCTAAATCTTTGGCAACACCGTTTCCGACGGCATTAAATTTCCAGACGCCGTTATATTGATAAAGTTCGCCGATCATCATAGAAATTACGTTATTATAATACTCTGTCATTTGATAACTAACCAATTCCTTCCTGCCATCGGGTGTTAAAATACGGATATAAGCATCTTTTAACATTCCGAAATGAAGGCGTTTTTCAAATGCTTCGTTGATGGTTAGTACAAACACGATTTTTTGTACACGTGGATTTAATCTTTGAAAATCAATGCAGACTGCCTCGCGATCCGAAGGAACTGTACTTTGGAAAAGCGTGCTGTTATCTGGACTTTGTGGCTGCCCATAAAACACAAACCAATCATCGCCTAATATTTTTCCGTCAGCACCGAGCAAAAATGCGGAAACATCAACGTCACACTGCGCATTGGTGGTATTCCAGCCAAAACAAGCTTTCACTGCATTGCAGGCATCGTCTAAAGACAGCGATGCTTTCTGCCCTTTTTGTACAGTATGAAAAAGTGGCGGAATCGGTTTTGGTGGTGCGATTGAATTTCTGGGCGGAACAGACGTTGCCGGAGCAGTTCTGTTCGGTGATTTCGGAGCAGGTCTGCTTTGCGTAGATACCGAATTGCCGCAGTTTGGAGCGGGAGATGTTGTTGATGTAGTGCTATTGCGTATGCCCTTTGTTGTGAGTTTGTTTATTGACAATAAGGTATTGCGGTCAACTGCGCCTTTGGATCGCATTGTTAGAGTTATCATGCATGCCGCCTCCTAGATAATTTCGATAATATTGCTGCAAAACAGGACAGACGAAAAACAGATTCGTTTATTGAGATAAAATAATAACGAACCTGTTTTACAGTTTCTTCATGCATCTGTTTACCCTGTCAATCCTTAATCCTGCTTTGTTAAGCCTATAATGATGTTAAATTTCTGTGAGAATGCGCTGGAATAACAAAACGAGAAATACTATCGTACTGTTCCTCGGACACAATAAAAACCTTACGGCTGCCTAATGTCAATGTAACGGTTTCGCCGTTTTGGTTCACTTCTTGTGAAATTGCGTCAAAATGATTTTTTAATTCATCAAATCGAATTTCCTTTGCTTTATTCTTCATCGGTGGGACCTCCTGTCACTCACCCACTTGGGGGAATTACTACTATTACATTCAGAATCCATTCCAAAAATGTCACGCGGGGAACGTGAAAACTTAGTAGTTATCTTAATAATAACGAATTTTGTTGATAATTTCAAGTAAAAATAAAGATTTTTTTGAGAATTTAGAAAAATTAATAAAATTTTCTAAAATTGGTAAACATAATATTTATACTACATCATGCCAGAATTTACCGTATTGGTTAAACATATATGGCTGGCGTTATGTAGTCAGATTACTCGGAAATTTTAACTGTTATGGGGTTGTCGCAATAAGCTTTGATTATACAAGATATAGTGTAAAATACAATATAGCATTACGATATTTTGTATCTGCTTCCCTTAATGCGACAGCCCCTTAATTGCTGCTTACTACACCAGCATTGTAGAAGCGTTCACTCGTTATACATTTAGATAGGCAATTGTTTTTGTTCATAAATATAAGCAGTATAAGATAAGCAAAATTTATGCAAAAAAAGGCTTCTGCATAAATGCAGAAGCCTATGTTATACTTATGGTATTCCGGTGCATAATCCAATGCTGTGAAAACTGCTGACGAAACTGTCCCAATAACCTGTTGTAAAACTGATGTCCATACTAAAATGTCATTCCTGAAGCTAAATTCTGTTGTTATAACTGCTGTCAAACTAAAGAAGCCAAACCTGCTGTCTGAGAAGCTGTTGTCAATACCGGGAAGTCAAAATGCATACCGTTAAATTCCATAATCCGATATAACAAGGTCATTATAACATAAAGACTTCCAATAAGATATTGGTAAAAATTATAAAAAATCTCGTATTTATTTTATTAAAAAGTTATAGTATCATTTTAAAAATAGAACAAAATGCACGTTTTAGAGTTTAAAATGCACACTTAAAATGCATATTGGTAATATTTTACAGTCTTGCCACAAAAATACACATTAATATAGAAGAAACTGCCTATGTAACTAACTGTTTTGCAGCGCTAAAATTGGTTTAAGAGGAGCGCTGCATTGGGATAAAGTCTTCAAAAATAAATAAATCAAAACTTTGTGAAATTTTTTCCAATTCCTCTTGGGAACGTACAGTCCATGCAACACTTAAACTTTTGTAGAGTTTGCGGCAGATATTTCTGGATAGTTCTGTTCGATGTTTGCAATTGTACGCTACGAAATCTGGTGCAGCATAGCAGTTCCCAATTAAGTGTGACAGCAGAAAACAAGGAATATTAAAATGCTGGCGTGTAAAATCTTCGGATAGCTGCCCGCGCACAATTTCAGGGCGGTGTTTGCGGTACCAGCGTACAGCGAGCGGATGAAAGGATTCTATACAATAAGAACCTTTATATTGCTGCAAAATTTCGTCGCAGATGCTGCAAAGTTTATTGGCATTTTTTTCTACCTTATATTCAATAATCAGTGGGACACGTCCGTCTACCATTTTTAAGATATCAGTAAAAGCAGGAATTTTTTCGTTAGTACCAAGCAGGCGAAATTGTTGCAATTCTGCAAAAGTATAGTCGCGAAGATTCCCTTTAACGCCACAGATACGATGAAGTGTGTCATCGTGAAAAACGACAGGAATGTCATCTTTTGTTAAATGCACGTCAAATTCTATGCCGTATCCTAAATCTGCTGCCCGTTTTATTGCAGCAAAGGAATTTTCTGGGAAATCTCCCTCTGGATTATGTGGAATATTAATATTTTGTCCCAAATTTTGTCCTAAATTTTTTAGACGGTGAAGTGTTGGGTTCATATTGTGAAGCCCTCTGTGAGCATACATATGTCCATAAAATGGTTTATAGTCAGGACGTCCGCGCAGCCGCGGCATAATAGAGAGCAGATACAACGCAGAGATGCTGCCAATAATTAGTAATAGAATCACAGTCCAAAATAGAACATTCATAATACACTTAAATCCCCTTTGCTTATACACATTTTTATTTTAGTATTTTGATACGGTAGTGCATTATTTGCAGGAGCAACAAAATACATTTACTATTATATATATTTTCAGGCAAAAGGAAAGACCTTTTCGGAAATTTTTCGGTTTTTAAAAGGGATTTTTTCGGATTTGTAAATGAACTTTGTGGTGTGGTAGACATTGGCAGGAGAAAACAGTTATGTTTAATCATTAACTTTTTATTGTCTTATTGTACTTTAGCTATTTTTAGTATAATATATTATTTAGTGATTCATGCACTAGTTAGTAATTTGTGCACTAGTTAGTGGTTCATGTACTAGTTAGTGATTTATGCACTAGTTAGTGGTTTATGAACATAAATAGGAAATAATGAAAAAAGAAAGGGAATTGATTTATGAAAAAGAAACTATTGGCTTTGTTGATTGCTATGCAGCTTGTATTTCAATTGGCAGGCTGCGGCAATGCGGGAGGGCAGGCTGGCAGACAGCAGAGCCAGACGAATAACGATGATACAACATCCAATACCCAAAAAGATAATCAGGAATCAGTTGTTTCTAGTGCAAATGGGCAGAAAGCTGATGTACAGGAACTTCGTTATCAGGATGATTACTACGAATTTGTCAATAAAAGACTATTGGATAAAATTCAGCTTGCGGCAACGGATGCGCATTGGGATTGGTTTGGGGAACTGAATGCAATGGTTAGCAGCGAAATGGAGGAAATTATTAAGGAATTGGCGGCTGACACCAATACTTACGAGAAGGGCACAAGCGAACAGAAAATTAAGGATTTGTATGAGTGCGTATCCAATGTGCAAAACCGCAATGAAACAGGGCTAGGGCCTTTAAAGCCGCATATGGACAGTATCCGCAATGCGCAAAGCATTTCTGAATATGTAGATGCATTGGCAAAATTAAGTGGTGAGTTCGGTTTCAGCAGTATTGTTGGCGGTTATACGATTATGCAGGATAAAGCAGATTCCAACCAGTATGCAGTTTATATGATGTATGCCGATACATTGCTTGGAAAGGAGTATATTGAGGGTGAGAATACGCAGGAATATGTTTCTATGTATTTGGATTACATTGACAATATGCTTGGGGAGTTTGGGATGAATGAGAGTGAGGCAGAAAATGCGACAGATTCTATTGAACGGCTGTTGCGCGATATCTGCGGTGCGACATTGACCAAAGAACAATTGTACGACCCATCCCTTACCTACAATGTTTTTACAGTTAACGAATTACAGCAGTTATACAGCAATGTAGATATCAACAAAATGCTGAAAACGCTGCGTGTTGACGGGCAGGATAAATATATTGTAATGGATGTGGAGCAGGCAAAAAAAATCAATTCCTTGTTGGTAGAGGAGAATTTGCAGGCACTAAAGGACTACTCTACATTTGTTATGCTCAATGACGTCGCAGAATATGGTAATGAAACATATGTAAAGCTGCACGACGATATGCAGAATGCGCTGTATGGTATTACTGAAAGCTGGGGCAATGAGAAAATATGGATGAATTTAACGCAGGATTTGCTTCCGTGGGACTTTGGAACTATCTATGTGGAAGAACATTTCTCGCAGGCGGATAAAGAAGATGTCGAGCAGATGATTGCGCAGATTTTAAAGGAATATGAAGTGATTATTCAACGGCAGGATTGGATGAGTGAGGCGACGAAGCAGAAAGCGATCCGTAAGCTTGAAACTATGCAAGTTAAAATTGGCTATCCTGACCAGTGGCCCAAGGCAAAGGATATGATGCAGGTAACACCGATTTCTGAGGGTGGCAGCCTGTTATCCAATGTACTGGTGAGTATGAATGTCGCAATTGAAGATAGTTTAAGCCAGCTTGGCAAACCTGTTGACAGAAGCGAGTGGGATGTTACACCGCAGACAATCAATGCAATGTATGATCCTTTAAATAATGAAATTATTTTCCCAGCGGCGATACTGCAAGCCCCCTTTTATGATAGAAATAACAGTGACGGCGCGAATTTAGGCGGAATCGGCTATGTAATTGCACATGAAGTCAGCCATGCTTTTGACTCAAGTGGTGCACTCTATGATGAATATGGCAATTATAATGTGTGGTGGACAGACGAAGAAATGCAGAAGTATCAGGAACTTTCAAAGTCCATTGTAAATTATTATAATCAGTATGAAATAATGGGCTCAAAGGTAAACGGAGAATTAACACTTATGGAAAATATTGCGGATTTGGGCGCAATTACGTGTATTTCCTCTATTATAAAAGACGACAGGAAAGCACTAGACGACGCGTTTGGACAAATGGCGTACAACTGGGCGTGTAAGGATACCGAGAGCTTTATGATGTATTTATTGAATACGGATACCCATTCGCCAAATAAAATCCGTGTGAATGCAGTGTTAAGTTCCTGTGATGCATTTTATGAAATATATGATATTCAGGAAACAGATGGAATGTATGTAGCACCGGAAAACCGAGTAGGAATCTGGCGATAAAAGAATAAAGGAGTTTACAGTTTAGGATTGGGCACGCCGCGTTTATTCGCTTTTTCAATTTATTATAGGTATGGGGATAGACGCGGCAGGAACGGAGGAATTATGGTACGAAAAGGATTCAAGACAACAGCAGCGGCACTTGCGGCAGCAGTAATGACCGTATCGGCAGCAGCATTTGCAGGCGGAAATTTATCAGATGGTTTTGGCAGTATGGAAACAGTTTATGCGGCGAATTTCACAGTGACGGATAAAAATGCAGTGCTTTATAGCAATGATAATACAAAGGTTTATGAAAGTCCTGATATCAATTCTAAGTTGGTGACAACAATTGCAAAGGATTTGCCAGTAAATGTGACAGGGATTACTTCAAACGGCTGGTTTCGGATATCGTTAGAGGGAACTTATTATGTGCCCGGAAATGGGCTGGAGCAGCGCGATATTGCAGCAGCAGGCGCGGCGCTAAATGGGACAAATATCCAAAAGCTGACACAGGGAACTTTTTCTTTCTACAAAAATCAGGAGTTAAGTGATTTCGATGTGGACGACGTAGAAGATATGGACGCAAATACATATCTGAAATATATGGATTCCTATTTAATGGGATATGCGATAATGGATGACTGTATTTTGCAGTCGACAGGGTATACACTGAAAACAACATATGACAGTTTATCAAAAACAGATGCAAAAGTAGCGGCAATGACCATGCAGATGTATCTTATTAATTATCGCAACGAATATTTAAGCGATTCGCTGGCAGGGCCATTTCGCAGTGAAAAAGACTTAAAATTGGCGATGAACCGCGCGATTCGTTACGATATCAAAACTTTTGGAACTATTTACAAAAGCGCGTCGATTGGCAGCGACGAAACGAAAATGAAAAAGCATATGGAAAAAATTGTCAGCGAAATTAAGGCAGAACAAGGGGTATCGTTTACCTGCCGTATGGAGTATGGAAATTATAAGTATCATGACGGCAGCGAAACAAAAGGCTGGATTATTGAGTTTACCAAGAAGGATTAATATTCGGAGGTAGCTATATGACGCATATTGTAACAGCGGACAACGAAGGCAGTTTTTACTGTAGAGCGGTATCAGGAGAACTCAATTATAAGAAAAGCCAGTATGTCTGCGGACGCGGCTGCCCATGCTTTGTGAAATGCGGCGGCGGCGAATTTATTTGCCGATATAAGGAGGAAGAAGGAGAGCCGCTCCTTTTTCCACAAGTAGAGGGATTGGATCAGCAGTTATATAAAGCATATGCTTTTGCAGCGGCGGCACATAGAGGACAAGTCCGTAAGGGAACGGATGTCCCATATTTTACACATATTATTACAACGATGAATTATGCAATGGAGTTGACAGAAGATAGAGAAGTATTGACAGCGGCGATTTTGCATGATACAGTGGAGGATACGCCGGTAACGATTGACGAGATCCGGCAGGGCTTCGGGGAGCGGGTCGCCTTTTTGGTAGAAGCAGAAACGGAGAATAAACGTCATGACAGACCAGCGGCGGATACATGGGAAATCCGCAAGCAGGAATCCTTGCTGCGCCTGCGGGATATGCCGCGTGAAGTGAAAGTAATTACATTGGCAGATAAAACTGCAAATGCGGAATCTTTGGTGCGTGAGCGCAGGCTTCGCCAAGAAGTGTGCTGGGATAAATTTAATCAGAAGGACAAGCAGAAGCAGGAGTGGTATTTTCGAGAGTCCGCAAATATGTTAAAGGAACTTTCGGATACTAGTGTTATGAAGCAGTATTTAGCATATATTGATGAGATTTTTGTAACAGTTTAGATAACCTATTGAACTGTTACGTATCCAGTCATTGGAAATTGATTCACGATGGGCTGGATATCTCCAACCACTACATTTTATTATGGTCAACACAGTAAATGCGCAGACCTACCTGAACTGTTACAGATTTTTCGATAAAATACATAATATATTGAGGGGGAGTGGAAAATGGAACAAGAGAAATGCCCATATGCACAGCGATGTGGTGCTTGTCAATTTGGGCAGGAGAATTATGAGGAGCAGCTTGCGGCAAAGAAGAAGTGGCTTTCGCAGAATCTAAAACCGTATTGCAAGGTGCAGGATATGGTGGGAATGTATTATCCCTATCACTACCGGAATAAAGTGCACGCGGTTTTTGGCAGAATCAAGGAGGAGGCTGTCGCAGGTACTTATGAGGAGGGGACACATACACTTGTTCCGATTCAGGACTGCATCATTGAGGATGCGCAGGCTTCAGCGATTATACAGACGGTGACGACTCTTATCCGTTCTTTTAAAATATGGGTTTATAATGAAGAATCTGGACGCGGCGTAATGCGTCATATTTTGGTGCGCAAGGGAATGTCAACCAAACAAATTATGGTAGTTCTTGTTACAGGCTGTGCAGAATTTCCGCATAAAAATCATTTTGTTACAGAACTGCGCAGGCTGCATCCGGAAATTACCACCATTGTATGGAATATTAACTATCAGCAGACAACGTTTGTGCTAGGGGAACGCAACCAGACTTTGTATGGTGCGGGATATATTGAGGACGTGCTGTGCGGGCTGCGCTTCCGGATTTCGCCCAGCTCTTTTTATCAAGTAAATGCCGCACAGGCGCAGACTTTATATAAAAAGGCTGTCCAAATGGCAGCACTTACCGGCACGGAAACAGTAATAGATGCCTACTGTGGTATTGGCACAATCGGCATGGTAATGGCACAGAAGGCAGGAAACGTGCTTGGCATAGAGTTGAATAAGCAGGCAGTAAAAGACGCAAAAGAAAATGCACGGCGTAATAATGTGAAAAATATCCATTTCGTAGCAGCAGATGCTACAGAATATATGACATATATGTCACAAAAAGGGCAGAGGGCAGATGTGGTCGTACTCGACCCGCCAAGAAGCGGCAGCACAAAGGCGTTTGTGCACGCTGTGGCAGCAGTGTCACCAAAGCGGGTAATTTATATTTCCTGCAACCCTGAAACGCTGGCACGGGATTTAGGCTGGTTTCAAAAGAAAGGATATCAAGCGCAGAGCGCAGTGGGCGTGGATATGTTTCCTTGGGTTGGACATATGGAGACTATTGTGTTGATACAAAAGAAAACCTCGTAGAAATCCTTTATTTTAGGCACTTTGCGAAGCATTTCATGTTCACTTCGGAGGGTGAAAAAATCCGAAATAAGCACCTCAAAAACTACTTTGACGTTTCGGTGGAAGTTGATATCGTGTGTGGGAACACAAACGAAAAATAAAGGGTTTGGGCAATCAATGTGTCTATGTAGTGTCCTGGAGTCGTTCTAAAAATAATTTTGCGGCAGAAGAAAAAATCTGATATTTTTTCCAAATCACGTTCAGACCGGAATCTAGTTTTTATATTTATTTATGAGATAGTTGACATTTAGAAAAAATTAAATTACAATTGAGATTGTAATAAATAAGAAGATACATAAAGTGTATTTTAAATTTTTATGGGGGAAAGGGGATAAAGTATGTCTAATGAGCGTTTTGTAGAAAGCTATTCACAGGGGGCAACCAATGTTCGTAAAGTAATTGTGGACAAAGAAACAGGGGTTAATTATTTATTAGCTTCTTCCAATTTAACAGGAGGATGCGGATTGACTGTTTTAATGGATAAGGACGGGAAACCTGTTGTGACACCAATTGACTCGTACAAGTAAATAGCAAAGAATGGTGAATAAAGAAGACTGGACAGTGTGGAACTATGCTGTGCCAGTCTTTTTGTTTGTAAAAATTTGAAATTACCACTTGACCATACAGTTACTGTATGGTTTAAGATAAGAAAAAAGAGATACAAGAAACTGTTTTATGGCAAGTAGAAAAGGAGAAAATGAGATGAAAAAGATGAAACGATTTTGTGCGGTAACAATTGGCGTTGCGGCGGTTGCCGGTGTGCTGTGGATTGGCTTTGGGGAGAAAGTTAAGATGCTTTATACTTCACTCAATAGTTTTAAAGACAAAAATTTAGCACATACATTTCAGCATACACCAGAGATACAGCCGACGAAGAAAATCTGCAAAGGGCAACAACCATTTGAATTTACAAAGGAAAACAATATTGTATTAACGGAGGGATTTACATATGATGATGTATTCTATTCTTCAGACAAATTTATGCAGGAATCCAAAACATCCGCAATGATTGTAATAAAAGATGATGTGATTAAGTATGAAAATTATTTCTATGGCGGAGATGAAGCTACGTTGTTTTCTTCTAATTCAATGGGAAAATCGTTTGTGTCGGCTTTAATAGGGATTGCGGTAGCTGAGGGAGATATCAGCAGTGTGGAAGACCCAATTGGTAAGTACATCCCAGAATTTGTCGGAACTGCATTAGAAAATATTCCAATTCGCGCCTGTCTGAAAATGGCGTCTGGAATTGATTTTAACGAAGACAAAGATATGAGTGGATTTTCCTTGCGAACGTTGATGGGAACACCAGCAATGAAAGTAATTGCAAAGTATGGCGTTCAGGAGGAACCATATACCTACCGTCGGTATTTGAGCATTAATACTGAAATTTTAGGGGAAATTATTACAAATGCAACAGGCAGCAGTCTTGCTGAATATATGGAGGAAAAACTTTGGAAAAAAATAGGCGCTGCCCATGATGCATATTGGACATTAAGCAATGGAAAAGAACTTGCTATGGGCGGTTTAAGCGTTTCTTTAAGAGATTATGCGCGATTTGCAAGATTGTATTTAAAGGAAGGAAATTACAACGGCGAACAGATTTTGGATAAGCAATGGGTGAAGGACAGTTTGGATATCAGTGAAGCTTATTCTAAGCCGGGTGCTAATTATGATGCTTACAATGCGATTGGATATGGATACCAATGGTGGGTGCCGGAAGGAAGTCAAGGGGAATTTATGGCGATAGGAGTTTACGGTCAATGGATTTATGTAAATCCTTCCAAACAAATAATAATCGTAAAGACCAGTGCCGACCCGAATTTTATGGAAAAGGGGTATGAGTTAAAACACGTTGCGTTTTTTAGGGCGATTGCTAACGAAATTGCATAAATAAAATGATAGAAATAAGCTTTTAGGCAGACTGAATAAAAGGGGCTGTCGGAAAATGAAATTCTCATACAATATATAGCAGTGATATCGAATGAATCACATGATATAGAAAGAGAAAATCATATTATGTTCCGACAGCTTCTTTTTTGATGCAAACCGAGTTATCAAGGAAAAGAAAAATCAATTACGTAACAGTTCAGAAAACCCATTGAACTGTTACGTATCCAGCCATTGGAAATCGTTTCGCGATGGGCTGG
>CBCOYO010000083.1:0-15385 GCA_965114465.1 uncultured Lachnospiraceae bacterium | reverse complement strand
CACCTCAGTAACTTATAAGCTAATAAAAACTGGCATGAGTGTGAATTGTAACGGAATCATGGTTACAATAACATAATCACATTAATAAATTAATTACCCTCTTTTCAGCCTTCTTGTCTGTAATTTTCTCCAAATAACTCTGGCTTTCTCACATAATTTTACATCCAATTTCAGTACATCTGCCAAAACTTCATTATCAACTATGTCCAAGGCTTTTTCTATATTTTCTTCCCCTCTGACAATCATATCAACTTGCTGCAATACATCCCTAATCTGTTCAATCGGTACAGTATCTAATTTAGGCACCATAATATTCCCAACTTCTCCCGGTAAAATTTCAAGCACTCCACCCCCATAGCTTCTGCCGCATAATTCTGTAAATGCAAAAGAAATACTATTATAATAAGACAGTACTATTCTTTCTGGTTCAATCCCTTCATTAAATTTAACTCTATGCATTGTATCCGTTGAAACTGCATTACAACAATTTAAAACAAACTTTGGATAAAAATTATTACGCCTTAAAAAAAATGCATCGGGTATCCAGATCGAGGGAATTCTATACCATCGTTCTCTAATGGAACACTTATAACCTTTGTTTTCTTCCTTTTCCTCCCCCATTTTAATATACTGTTGATGCAGCTCTGGATAATCGGAGAAATCATTCTCTGGAAAATCGATTAAATAAGCCGCCTTATCATTCTTAACATTCTTCATCCAATCTTCATGGTTAAAATATATACTGTTTGCATGAGAACTTCTGCCAATCAATGGTCTTACAACTTCCTGTAATTGATATTCTTTTACCTTACTTTGATTAACAGAAAAATATTTATTATTGCCTGTTGTGATTCCGACATTGATCAGCGCTGTTTCTGATAATTTCTGAAAACGACTGTCTTTTCTTATCTGTTTTACAAGCTCATTTTCCTCGTCATTTGTAAAGTACTTTGTCCACTTCTCATGAACATGCTGTAACCTTTGAAATCCATTTGATTCCATATCAAAGTTATCCAAGTCTTTAAGATTATTCAATTCAACAGTTCTAATTCCCTTTTCATTTCCTCCCTTTTCGCCAATAAGCACAATAATCTCCTGTTCAATATCCGGAAATACCAGTTCTTCAAAAGTAACAAGGGTAATTTTAGATAATCTATCTGCCAAAAACAGCCTCAAATCTTCCGCATAAGCAACCTGCAAAATTTCCGCCGGAACAACAAATGCAATCTTTCCGTTTTCGGTCAACAGATTTACACATGCCACAACAAATCCAACCCATGTGTTTATCAGCTTATTTGCCCTCATTCCTTGCGATATTAAAATCTGTGATAACAATTCTCTTTGTGATTCCTCCAAATACTGATACCTGACATATGGCGGATTCCCAAGAATCAAATCAAAATATTTCTTACCTTTATTCTTCTGATAATAGTCAAAAAAATCCATATTATAAACATCCACAATTTGCTGTTCTTCCATACGTTTTCTTGATTTACCGGCTTCTAAATTATCAATCTCAATTGCTGTTATTTCCTCTATACAATGATTAAAATTGGTTTTTACAAGAGCATCTAAAAATACACCATCTCCACAGCTAGGTTCCAAAATATATCGTATATTTTTATTACCTGCAAATAACCGCACCATCATCTCGGCAAGCGGAAGTGGCGTATAATATGCGCCTCTCAATTTTTGTTCTGTACTATCTGTTTTTAATCTCATTTTTCCACCTAAAAATTTTGTTGATAAACCTTTGTTATCAAGTCTTTAATTTTTTTAATCAATCTCTCTTTTTCTTTCTGTAGTACACTTTCAGTTGCTTTATCTATATGCCCCAGCATCTTTCTGCTGATATCAAATACTTTTTGCGTAATAATTACTACTTCATTATATAATGCGTATTGTCTTTCATCAGAAAAATCTATTTCTATAAAAGGAAGCATTGGCAGCGTATATGTTCCTCGTGCAATAAATCCACCTTCAAAATCACTGCCAATTAATTGCAAGTACAAATCAGTCCACGGATGTGATAACCATGCATGTATATATTCCAACTGATATTTACTATTTGGCAATAATGAAATACCAACATATCCTGCTGTTCCACCTGAGGCAATCAAATAATTATTATTATCTAGTAAATATAAAGGATCTCCCTTGCTTCGATTAACACCAACTATTATTTTATGCCTGTTATTAAGGCTCGTAATCGCCTGACTTCTTCCATAACGATACCATTCATCTTTATTGCTTACTTCCGGCTGAACATCTCTGCATCCTCCTAATGATTTTGGCATAAGTTTATCTTTATGCTCTAATAAATATTTCCATGCATACGGATAGTCTTTTTCCATAATATCTTTTGTTATAAATTCACCCTTCTGATTATACGGAAAAATATTATAATTCATTTGTATCTGTCCAATATCACTATATGTGTCTATACACCCTTGTTCCTTACGAGTTGGCTTAAAATATGGTTTTAATATTCCTTTTTCGATAATATACCTATTCCCAGATAATTCAAACTTGACATATGAATCATCCTCCGACAAAATTGTTTTTCCTTCAATTTTATATATTTTTTCTGCACTTGTTTGAATTCCATTATATATTTCCACAATTTCAGATAATGGAACAATTTTACCTGCAGCATTCGCAAGCATACTGGAATAGTCCCTATCCCCACATATAAACCAAGGCAATCTACCATTACTGTCATCTAACTTCTTACACCATGGCATTGCATTCAGATTTGCTTTATTTATAGAAAAATATTCTTTAGGTGCATCATTCCATAACTGCGTAACATTCTCTACATTTCGGAATATAAGGTTTTCTGCTTTTTCGCCATTTAAAACAACAATCGAACTATATATTGTCTTATCATCAAAAAGCTGTACAGCACCAAAATCATCAATTTTTGCAATTTTATCCCTAATCATTATGCGAAGTTTTTCTGCTGATTCTGTATGCAGGAATTTATTAGGAACAATATAACAAACTACTCCCTTTTCATTAATTAATTTCATTGCCTGTTCAATAAACAAATAATATTTATCATACTGTCTGTATGCACTAAAAAAATGTTTATAAACATTTATTTCATACGTAACATGTAATTTTTTTATATCCTCTGTTTTAACATATGGGGGATTTCCAAGAATCACATCGAACTTCTGCCCACTATTTATCATATTCCAGTCAAATGGAACGATTTTGAGTAATTCTTCTGTTCCAATATCGAATTTTTCCAAATCTTTACTCGAAACAAGCGAATTGCCATGTTTGACATTACTCTCTAAATCTGGAAGAACCGGCTTATTATTCTTTACAGAAGGCGTAGTTTCATCTTCTATTAGCTTAAGTAATAAGGAAAATTTGCTTACTTCAACAGCATGTATATCAATATCAACACCATAAATACAGTTACATAAAATATTCTTTTTTTCAACGAAAGGCAGTTTCTTTTTCCCATTACTTAATTCAATCAAATGCTCTTTATTATTTTTGCTATACCACTCAACACAATAATCAACAAGAAATTGATATGCTTCCTCCAAAAATACTCCCGATCCGCAAGCAATGTCTGCAATTCGTATATTTACTATTTCTTTTGGATTCTTTCCATTACAGATTGGCTCTAAAGTATTCTTCACCATATATTTTACAATTTCGACAGGCGTGCTAACCACTGATTTATATATGTATTCTTTTTTCTTCGCCAAACTTATTTTTCCATCTTCAATCACAAGACTCTCTGCCAAAAAAGCCTCATAAATCTTTCCAAGAATACTTGGTTCAATAATCATAAACATATAAGGTGTTTTCGGGTAATACAAAGATTCTATTATTTCAAAAATAATACCATTCTCAAGGTCAAAAATAGGATTCGGTCTTTTAAACAAACCTGAATTATAAATTCGATCAGCTTCTTTGAAAACAGCCGTTAGTGTTGTCTGTAATTCCTCACGATTCTTCACAGTTTCGTACAATTTCATATACAATGGCAATTTTCTATCTTCACAAATTCTTAAAAAAATAATTTGATTTATAAAATCCTGTACTGTATCATTTAATATCGCAATATCCTTATATTCGTCTTTATTATTATAAAGGTAACTGCCAATTTCCAATCTCCACCTGTTAATTTGTTTTAAAAAAGTTTCATCTATCTTGGCAGTATACTGTTTTCCGCTTTGAAAATATATATTTACAAGCCCATCATACTGTCCAGAATATACACTGTCTTTTGAAATCAGCTCTGCTATTTCCTCATATTTT
The DNA here is from genome assembly GCA_965114465.1 of uncultured Lachnospiraceae bacterium. Classification (GTDB taxonomy): domain Bacteria; phylum Bacillota; class Clostridia; order Lachnospirales; family Lachnospiraceae; genus COE1. The sequence continues at coordinate 11,101 of CBCOYO010000083.1, read as the reverse complement.
TCAACATACTGTTCAAAATAATACTTACGAAATAAAGAGGTACTTGCAGTTTCTCCATCTTTTGGCTGATTCGTTGCATCATAAATTAACAGATTTTCAAAATTAGTTAAGATAGCTAAGGTATGATTTGCATTCCAGCCATATCTGCGTGTCTGCATTGCCGGTTCAAGTTCAATCGTTATATCCACACTAGGCTTTTTTGCCTCAACAAACATCTTAGAAACGCCATTTAGTGTTAACGTATAATCAGGTCTTTCTGAATTATTTGAAAATCTTTCAACTACAACTTCCTTATATTGCGGCAGTTTTCCCTGATTATTTTGCACATCCCACCCGAAACATTCTAACAATGGACTGATATACTCATCCCTGCACTCTGTTTCATTATAAGCATTTTTCGAATCATGATAATATGCCATGCTTTTACGATATTTAGCAATTAACTGTTGTAATCTATCTAAATTCATACAAAATCTATCTCCTAACTCAAAGTGATTATTATAGGCAGGAATATCTGTCTTTTTTATCCCATTCCTTACGGTTCTTTATTTCCCCCTAGATATTCTGCTGCTTCACTAACAATTATTTTGATTCTAACACATATGTTCTGTAATTTCAATAAAGTTTATATGTTTTTATATTACTATTTTCCAAAGCAGGATTATGATGAGCTTATGCACAAAAAAGGACTGCTCACTAATTACTTAGTGTGGCAGCCCCTTTTGCAGATGTGCCTGCATGTATTCCTTATATGCATTATATTTCTAAGTTTTTTCTGTAATTAACATCAACTTTTAATTCTTCACAAGCTGTTTGAAAACTCCAATTCTAATTCTTCAGACCACATTATCTTGTTTTTTTATAAATTTTATATTGGTGCACATCTGCCAAAAGGCAGATTTTAGACAGGTTCTCAATCAATTTAGTCAATTACCTGCCGCGTACTTTTTTTCAAACGGTACATTGCCCTTGCGAGTGAAGCTTGCGAAACATTGTACTCTTGGATACTCTGCTTCTGCCGCAATTGTTCCTCGGCACGTTCAAGCGCTTCCCGTGCACGCACTGCGTCAATATCCTCCGGTCGTTCTGCAGTGTCAACCAGCATTGTCACATGGTTATCTGCTATATGCACAAACCCGATACCCACAACTGCTGTATGCCATTCTTCGCTCTCACCATCCTGAAAACGGATATCACCAATCTTTGTTGCAACCACCATATTTTGGTGATTTGCCATTACTGCCAGTTCCCCGTCCAGCGCGGGCACAATTAAAATTTTGCTTTTTCCGTCGTAAAACACTTTATTCGTTGCCAATATCTTTAAGTCAAATGTACTCATGCCGAAGCACCTCCCGCCTGTGCGAGTGCTTGTGCTTTTGCTTTTACTTCTTCAAGTGTTCCTACATTAAAGAATGCATTTTCAGGATATTCGTCCATTTCACCACTGATAATTGCCTGAAATCCGCGAATTGTTTCCGCAATTGGTACATATGTTCCTTTTATTCCTGTAAAATTTTCCGCTACGTGAAATGGCTGCGAAAGGAAACGCTGCACTTTTCTTGCGCGGTAAACAGTCACTTTATCTTCATCCGACAGTTCCTCCATACCAAGGATTGCAATAATATCCTGCAATTCCTTATATTTTTGCAACATTTCCTGTACTGCGCGCGCTGTTTCATAGTGTTCTTTGCCCACTACGTCTGCTTCTAGGATACGTGACGACGATTCCAGCGGGTCGACTGCCGGATAAATGCCCTGTTCCACTATTTTTCGAGAAAGCACAGTGGTTGCATCCAAATGGGCAAACGTTGTCGCCGGCGCCGGATCGGTTAAATCGTCCGCCGGTACATAAACTGCCTGCACAGATGTTACACTCCCCTTATCTGTAGACGCAATGCGCTCTTGCAGTTCTCCTACCTCCGTTGCAAGCGTCGGCTGATAGCCCACCGCAGACGGCATACGTCCCAAAAGTGCGGAAACCTCACTTCCTGCCTGTACAAAGCGGAAAATATTGTCAATAAACAGCAGCACATTTTGATGCTCCTCGTCACGAAAATACTCCGCCATTGTCAGTCCTGTTTCCGCAACCCGCATACGTGCTCCGGGCGGCTCATTCATCTGCCCAAATACCAGTGCAGTTTTTTCCAACACGCCGGATTCTTTCATCTCCGTCCAAAGGTCATTGCCTTCACGCGACCGCTCTCCTACACCTGTAAAAATCGAATAACCGCCGTGCTCTGTCGCAATATTGCGGATTAATTCTTGAATCAGCACGGTTTTGCCTACACCAGCGCCGCCGAATAATCCAATTTTTCCGCCTTTTGCATAAGGCGCAAGCAAATCAATTACTTTAATGCCTGTTTCCAGCATTTCTACGACAGGACTTTGTTCCGCAAAATGCGGCGGTTCTCGATGAATTACCCAGTGCGGTTCGTCCTCCAGCGATGCGCCGCCGTCTACTGTTTCCCCCAATACATTAAACAATCTTCCCAACGTCTTTCGTCCAACTGGAACTTGTATTCCCTTGCCAGTGGCTGTTACTTCCATATCTCTGCAAAGCCCCTCGCTTGCGGAAAGCATAATACAGCGAACCGTATTGTCACCAATATGCTGCGCCACCTCCATTACAAGGCGTTTCCCCTCGCAAGTGACCTCCAAGGCATCTTTTATATAAGGAAGCTCATTATCCTCAAACAAAACGTCAACAACAGGCCCCATAACCTGAACAATTTTTCCCTTATTCAACGCCGTTTTCCCTCCTCTTTGCCTCTTTCTTTTTCTTCTGCGCCTTTGCGCCTGATATCACTTCTGTAATTTCCTGTGTAATCATTGCCTGACGCACACGGTTGTATTCAATGGACAATTCTCGAATCATCTCGGCTGCGCTTTTATTGGCGGCTTCCATTGCCATCATACGGGCATTCTGCTCACTGCAAAATGCTTCCACTAGTGCACCATATATATAACCCATAACGCAGTCTGGAAGAATATTATCAAGCACTGCATTAGGAGAAGGTTTAAACATCAATTCTCCCTGAAACATTTCCGTTTTCTCCCCTTTGGGCAGCGCTATCCCCGTACCGCCCTCTCCCTCCGGACAGAAATTCTTTTCCGAAAAAGGCAGCAGCCGTGTCATCTTTGTTTCCATTGTCATGCTGTTCTTTAAATTGGTATAAATTATATAAACTTCATCCAATTCCTTCGCACGGAACTGTTCGATTACGGTTTCGCTGATAATCCGCGCACGGTGCAGGGTCGGATTCTGTGCCGTATAATGAAAATGTCGTGCTAATGAGATTCCCCGATTCCTTAAATAATGTCTGCCAGCTCTCCCCACCACAAAAAGTTTGTAGTGTTTGCAGTCCTTTATCTGTTCCTGCGCAAATTTCAAAATATTGTGGTTATATGCACCCGCAAGCCCTTTATCTGCCGATACCACAATAAATCCCTTAATTTTATCCTCCGGTGCTTTCTCTGTCCTAACATTAAACAACGCATTCTCCACTTCTGGAAGATGCTGCATAATATTGGCAACCATTGACTGCAATGTAAAGAAATACGGTTCGGTTTCCTCTAAATTCGCCCTTGCCTTGCGCAGTTTTGTGGAAGAAATCATATACATGGCATTGGTTATCTTCATGGTATCCTGAATACTTTTCCTGCGGACTTGTATTTCGCGTGTATTCGCCATTTATATGCTGCTCCCTTCCATATATATTTCCCGAAACGCTTTTGCTGCCTCCACAATCTCTTGATTCAATGCATCCTCCAGCACGCCGCTAACCTCTATTTGCCGAATCAGTCCTGCGTAATTTTCCTTTATATATTCTAACAGTTTCATCTGGAAATCCTTCACCTTATCAAGCGGTATTGGAAGCATGATTCTTGCGTTTGCTGCGCTTAATGTAATTACCTGTTCCGCCATGCTTAACGGATGACATAACGGCTGTTTTAACAATTCCATTAATACATGACCGTGCTGTAGCTGCTCTTTGGTCGCACTGTCCAAATCGGACGCAAACTGTGTAAAAACTTCCATTTCACGAAACTGTGCCAAGTCAATACGAATGCTCCCTGCAACCTTTTTCATCGCCTTTGTCTGCGCCGCACCGCCTACACGCGATACAGAAAGCCCCACATTTACCGCGGGACGCATCCCCGAAAAGAACAAATCACTCTCCAAGAAAATCTGCCCATCTGTAATCGAAATTACATTCGTTGGAATATACGCTGATACATCCCCCGCCTGTGTTTCAATAATTGGAAGCGCTGTAATTGAACCGCCGCCTTTCTCGTCACTTAACCGTGCTGAACGCTCCAGCAAGCGCGAATGAAGATAAAATACATCACCTGGGTATGCTTCACGCCCTGGAGAGCGCTCCAGCAGCAGCGAAAGCGCACGATACGCCACTGCGTGTTTGGATAAATCATCATAGACAATCAAGACATCCCTGCCCTGATGCATAAAATATTCCGCAAGTGCAGTTCCAGAATACGGTGCAATATACTGCAGCGGTGCTGGATCGCTTGCTGTTGCCGATACAATTACTGTATAATCCATTGCTTGATTGCTTTTTAATGTATTCACCAGCTTCGCTATGGTAGACGCTTTCTGTCCAATTGCCACATAAATACAGACAACATCCTTGCCTTTTTGATTTAAGATCGCGTCAATTGCAAGCGAAGTTTTTCCTGTCTGTCGGTCGCCAATAATTAGCTCACGCTGCCCGCGTCCTATCGGAAACATAGAATCAATTGCTAAAATCCCCGTTTCCAGCGGTACACTTACCGACTTTCGGTCAATTATCGAAGGCGCAGGCTGCTCAACCGGACGATACCCCTCCTCTTTAATTGCACCACCACCGTCAATGGGTGCGCCGAGCGCATCAATCACTCTGCCAAGGAATCCCTCTCCAACCGGAATACCGGCACGCTTGCCCGTGCGCGCTGCTCCTGATCCCTCGCGGATCTCCGTATCGCGCCCAAACAAAATACAGCCGATTTCATCACGCCGCACATCCTGCACCATGCCCTTTACACCACAGTCAAATAAAATAATTTCACCATACGTTGCATGATCAATCCCGTCAATATTGGCAATCCCGTCGCCCACCCAGCTTACAGTACCGACTTCCTTATCCTTTGCTTCCAATTCAAAATCTTCAATTTCACTGCGCAGAATTGAAATAATATTTTCTGTGCTTGCTGCTGTATGCATTCCAATATCAGACAGTTTCTCCTGAAACTGCTGCATCCGCCCTTTTGTGCTCCAATCGTACACTTCATTTCCGACTTCCAATATAAAGCCGCCGCCTAGAGTAGCATCCTGCTCCATTTCAAACGCAATCTCACCTAGCGCATTCTTCTCTATACTGCTTCCGTACTGTTTTTCCACAAATGCCTGCATTCCGCGAAGCTGTTCCTTGTCCGGCGCTGTTACATACCGCAATTTTACCGCAAAACCGCCCTTTTTCTCAACGCCTATGTTCCGATATGCCTTTACAATATCATCCCAATGCCGAATATCGCCTTTATCGCATAGAAGCTTTAAAAAATCGCGGATTTCGCTGGGAAAAACCATATCTATTACATGGTGTTTTTTGTCAAGCGCAAGTGTAGGATTTTCAAATTCGCTCTGAATTTGCGACACCGACTTTAAAATATCATCTGTACGTCCCACAATATTCTCCGCGATTCCCAGCTTTCGCATTATTTTTGCATATTCTATTGACATATAATAGCCATGCTCCTTTCTAACAGCCCCTTATCACTTATGTTTTTGTTTCCCCGTCTTTGCTAAAAATTGGTTATAAAGTTCCCTATCAGCAGCCTGTCCCTGACCAGAAGCGACCACTCTCGCCGTCGCCTCCACAACAAGACCTGCAATCTGTTCTTGTGCCCTGCGCACGCTGTTCTCCTGCTCACTGCGCGCAGTCCTTCTCGCATCTGACACCAATTTTTCAGCCTCCGACTTTGCCTCTGCTACAATGCGGTTATACTCATCATCCGCAAGCGTACGCGCCTTGCTGACTGCTGCTGCCTTTTCCTCGGCAATACCTTTTACAGATTCCTCATACTGCTGCCGCAGCGCCTCCGCCTGCGTTTTCGCAGTCTGTGCTTCGGCGTATTGTTGGTCGATTTCTTCCTGCCTTTTCGCCAATATCTTCTTTACCGGTTGAAACAAAAACTTACTTACAATAAAGTAGATAATCAGCAGATTAATTATGGTAAAAACAAGATTAATATCCAGCCTTAACATACTTTTAACCATGCCCCTTTCTTCATTATCCAAGAAGGATAACAATTAAAATCGCCACAACAAACCCATAAATCGCGGTTGCCTCTGCAAGCGCGCCGCCAAGCAACAACAGTTTGGTAATTTTACCGTCCGCTTCCGGCTGTCTTGCAACCGCTTCCACTGCCTTTCCCGACGCGATACCGATACCAATACCTGCTCCAATACATGATAATGCTGCTATACCTGCTCCAATTGCGATACCCATAATTTTACCTCCATTTATTCAAATATTTATTCTTTTTTAATACTCATACAATATAAAATTTTTATCAGCCTGAAACATAATATGCCTGCACTTTAACATTTTGTGTGCAATTTCCTGCTGTTTACACTTCTGGCTTAATTTTTTATTCCACTGCTTCACGAATATATAGTGAAGTCAGGAAGACAAAAACATATGCCTGTATTAATCCGTCAAAAATATCAAAGTAGAAACTAAACGGAACCGGAATTGCCACTGGAACTAATATTTTAATTAATTCCATAATCACAAAAGCTCCTAGCACATTGCCGAACAGTCGCATACACAACGACAACGGCTTAATAAATAGTTCCAGTATATTAATCGGCGTTACAATTGCCATTGGCTCTTTAAAACTTTTCAGCCAGCCGCCAACCCCTCTTTTGCGGATGCTTGCCGCTTGGATCAACACAATACTCATTAGCGCCAACGCTGCCGTTGTGTTCAAATCCTTTGTCGGCGGTTTTACACCACACAGTCCAATCAGATTTGCCAATCCAATATAAAGGATTACGGCGCACAGATACGGAACATACGCTTTGCCTTCCTCGCCGACCATATCTTTGATAAACTGTTCCAGTTTTATCACAATACTTTCCGTAAGCAACTGGCGTCTGCTGGTTGGATGCACCTTTAAGTTTCTTGTAAGAAATAAGGAAAGCAGCAAAACAATCAGCATAATCACCCAAGTAATTACGGTTGATTCAGCAATTGGAATATCCATATTTCCGATGGCAACGGTAAATACAGTTTCGCAGTTTAGCTCCTCCAATAGTTCTTCTGCCAGACCTCCCATTCTCTCACCTCCTTATGAAAAAATAATATAAATGCACACCAAAAGAAACCTATGAAAAACACAGGCTGTTTTTGGTATGTTAACCAATAAATATTTTATTTTTTGCCGTCTGCGTTGTGGATATAATGTAAGACTACGACTCTCTGGCGCAACAAAGGAATAGGTGCGCGATTCACTGCCATACTGAAGTTAGAAAATATATGCAAAACTGTGGCAACAAGCAGCAAAAATAACAGGCATCTATTAATTTTAAAGCCTGTACGTTTTGCGGTATCATTGATCAATTGTATCATACCGCGCGTTTCAAGTATTTCTGCTGTGCAAGAAATGCTGTTGCAAGTTTTCAGATCAAGTGTCTGTTTGTTTGGTATTTCTTGTTGCGTTGTTTGGTACATTAAGAAGAAATCTGCATTGGATTCTCCAAAGCACACTCCAGAAAGAAGGAACAATATTAAAAGCATACTGCTTATCCATCGTCTGTTCTCCGTTCTCACGTTTGCTCCTATCTGCGTGGTAATCTTTTTCATATTACTTCACACGCGAACAATTCACTGGGCACTTAACTGCCTGTGGATTATTTTACCATAAAAGTGACAAAAAATCTATGATTTTTTCAAAAAATACAATATCGTAGTAAATATAGGGTAACAGTTCAGGTAGGTCTGCGCATTTACTGCGCTGACCGTAATAAAATGTAGTAGTTGGAGGTATCCAGCCCATCGCGAAGCGATTTCCAATGGATGGATACGTAACAGTTCATTGGGTTATCTGAACTGTTACAATATAGGTTACTTTTCACACCCAATGTCATTAACTTAAGCCTTCTGCTCCCTGATTAGCATTAGAAAATGTCTGGCAATTCAAGGTTTTGTACAACCGAGTTTCGGTCAGAAATGCCTTAAGTTAATGGCATTGTTTCACACCCATGCCAAAGTGATGGAAATGCTATGCCATAATACATAAAACTTTTGCTTTTTCCTTTTGCATTTTGTGAAATCTGTTATCATTCACATCGCAATAACTTGATGCTGAGGTCAAACGGTCAATTTGTAAAATAGCCGTTGTCAAATTATATAACAAATAAGTTGAAAACACATTGCAATCAGCACTTATAACGGTTATTTTTAGTTGAAATTGCATAACTCATTTTTCAAGAATCCCCTTTTGACCCCATCATTATAACTTATAAATTGCTAAAGATTGGCTTTGACGCAAATTATTACAATGTTGCATTACAGCAATGGAGTAACTCATAACAATGTAGACAAGATACTATGATTGTGATATTATAATAGCAATATTACAGCATTATCCGCAAAAAGACTTGTGTACTCCTGCAAAGGAACTGGTCAGAAATATATGTTACTGATTACCAAATATATATCATAAACACTAAAAGTATTTGCCGTTTACAATCATTGATGCACACGACCGCATAAGGAATTTAACTGCTTTGCTGCATGTGCTCGGCGCAGGTAAACGCAAATATTCGTAGCGTTTACTATAAAATATAGAAGCTGAAAATCACCACTTGTAATGCATTTTACAGAAAGGAAGTACAAATGCCAACAGACAACACATCAAAAACTGCCAAGACATTATATATTTCAGATTTAGATGGCACACTGCTTCACCACAATGAACGAGTATCTGCTCAAAGCTGTGAAATTATTAATGGGCTGATCGATAAAGGAATGCTGTTTTCCTATGCTACAGCACGTTCGATTATAAGTGCCCGTGTTGTGTCGCAGGGGCTGCGAATCAATCTTCCAGTTATTGTAAACAATGGCACTTTTTTAGTAGACAGCAGCACAAAGGAGCGACTTGTTATAAATCATTTTACAGCGCAGGAGGCTGCGGAAATTTATTGTACGCTGCGCCGTTTTGCCATTATGCCGCTGGTGTATGCGATTATTAACAACGCTGAAAAGTTTTCTTATATCGAAGGAATGCTCAATCCCGCATTGGCACAATTTGTCGATGCCCGCAAGAATGACGGGCGCGATCATCCGCTGCCAAATGACAGTACTATTTTAAACGGCACAGTATTTTATTTTACTTGTATTGGAGAGGAAAATAAACTTATCGCTGCGCACAAAGAACTAAAAAAGTCTTTTAATTGCATTTATCAATATGATATTTACTCTAATGAGCCTTGGCTTGAAATCCTGCCACACGCCGCAACAAAAGCAAATGCCATTTTGCAATTAAAGGAAATGTATCATTGTGACACAGTTGTCGTTTTTGGTGATGGAGCTAATGACCTGCCAATGTTCCTTGCCGCCGATCAGTGTTACGCCGTAGCAAATGCACTAGACGAGCTAAAAGCTGCCGCTACAGATATTATTGGCAGTAACGAGGAGGACGGAGTTGCGCGCTGGCTTTTATCAGAAGGACATATTCGCTAATACAAGATTAAAAATACGTTTTTATCAGCAAATATGCCCTTCTTGGCTGATGGTATGCCTAATTCTATGTTCACTGTTCTCATTGCAAACCTGCGGTCATTAAGTTCGAGATTATAAGCAACACGTCCTTTATTCACTCTATTACTTCTATAATTTGGCATTTTCAGTCACAAACGATAACATCATCCATTGCGTCTAATGAAGTTCCAAATGCAACATTTATCGAATTAGCCATTAGATTCATTCTTTTCAACAGAGCCTCCGAGCAAAGTCAAACTTTTCCAATCATCTTTTAATCTGTTTGTAGAAGGTATGTATTATTCTGATGAATCAGGCATAAAACCGTTCTTTCGACATATTCTGTTTTCTGCATATGCTATACATCCATATACTGCTTGATTTCACTCCAAGTTTTTACTGTCAGAATATTTTTATCCATGGAATGCCTTTCTTCCTTGGTGTAAGGCAGATCAATCGCCCCTATGTACCATATCGGCAGCAGACCAGCATTTAAAGAGCCTTTTACATCGCACTCATACTGATCTCCGATATACCAGACTTCGTCCGGCTGTAACTGCGCTTTTTCCAAGGCCAAATCAAATATCCTCTTGTTTGGTTTGCGGAAAATAAAATTACTTGAAGTAATAATAAATTCAAAAGTATTTTCCGGAAGCAGTCTGTTGATACGTTCTGCAACCACAGAAGGAGCATAAGAAATATTACTGATTACTCCTGTGCGGATACCTTTATTTTTCAAATATCCCAAAAAATCTTTGATACCCTCTGTCGGCATTCCCGGAGCAGCGGCATTCCAGAATACTGTATCAATTTCAGCGTTGCTTAATGCAATCTCTATTCCCTGCGATTCGTAAAGATAAGGCGTAAACATTGTATTGGGTATCTCTATCTGAAACAGGTGTCTTTTCTTAGGATCAAATCTCCCAAGTTCCTGATTGATTTCATTTGCTTTAGCTTGCACTTGCTCTGCTGACAAATGATATTTATTTCTTGTAGCATACTGCAAAACAGCCTCTGTTCCCCTTATCCCATCAAATTTCTGTTCTGCAATCAGTGTCTGACCATAATCAAACAATACCATTTTAGGTATTTTCATACAATTCACCTCCGCATTCAAAATCTCCCTCTTGTATCAGTAATTCCAAAACAACGATTAAATACATTCCGAAAAAGTGTTCCCTTGTAAACTGCCCATAAGGAAAGATACATAACAATTCACTATATCAGGCTTAAAAAGCCTTGGAAAAATATAAACAGTTCAAGAAATTCATCTGCAAATTTCGATTTATTTGTAACAGTTCAGATAACCCATTGAACTGTTACGTATCCAGCCATTGGAA
>CBCOYO010000082.1:14958-15485 GCA_965114465.1 uncultured Lachnospiraceae bacterium | reverse complement strand
TGCTGGACAGGCTGCCTGTGCCACAAAGTCCCATGGTACTGATGACCCAAGGCATCTACTGTGATATGGAAGATTCCATTGTCGGCATCGTATCACAATACACAAGGACTTACAAGGTAAAATCAAGAAATATTACACCTGACAGAACAAGTATTGTCATAGAACTACGGATAAAAGATGGCAGAGAACTTGTCCAGAAACTGGGCAGTCTTGAAGGTACTGAATATGTATCAATTATAGACCATGATGGAGAAGTAACTTTTTAGACGCAGCCTCCTGTCATTTATAAAAAATAAGACTATGGGAGAAATAACTTTTTAGTTGCAGCCTCCTATTATTCTAAAAAATAAGACTATGGGAGAAGTAACTTTATTAGTCGCAGCCTCCTGTCATTCTTAAAAATTTAGACGATTGGAAAGGATTTATTTATGAGAAAATCAATAGATCAGCATTTATTCTCCGCCTTTATGCTTATTTTCGTCTGCACATTTTATATTTTTTTCGCATTGTACGATGGTGTTGTTATC
>CBCOYO010000082.1:0-14948 GCA_965114465.1 uncultured Lachnospiraceae bacterium | reverse complement strand
TGTTATCTGTGTAGACTCACAAGGTTACAGAGGAATGAGTATCGCAAGAGAACCACTTTATCCAATATTTTTGGCGTTTCTGCGTTTTCTTTTCGCTGGTTTTTCCTCCGATTTTTACCTTACTGCGGCTGTCTTTCTGCAGAGTGCGCTGGCAGCTTTTTCTGCATGGTATTTTGCCGATTATATCCTGCACGAGTTTAAAACCAGCAGATTATCTGCCTTTTTTATCTTATGTATCCCCATACTGATATCGCTCTTATGCCGCTTTGCTGCCAAAAGAGGTTCTATGTACTCGAACAGCATTTTAACAGAAGGACTAACCATTCCCTGCTACTTCCTCTTTTTCCGCTCCCTGACTGCCTATTGTCTGCACCGCGGGAAATCCTCATTTATTTCCTGTTGGTTTTTTGCCCTTTTGCTTATCTCCATTCGTAAGCAGATGTCTGTTGCGCTGATTATGCTCGCTCTTGGTATTCTATACTGCTATTTTAAAGACAAACATTATCTCAAAGGAATTACGCTGTCGCTGTTGTGCATCATCAGTGTTCTGCTTAGCACATTCTGTTTGGATTTTGGGTATAACTATGCCCTGCGTAGTGAGCTTACTAGACATTCCGGAGATACCAGATTTATCACTACAATGGCAATCTATACTGCGCAGAGAAGCCACGCACAGTATATTGCAGACGAAGATATCCGAAATTTATTTCTTGAAATTTATGATATCTGCGACAGAAGTGGCTATCTAAAAAGCGCTGCCCCAAAAGGCTGGGCAAACCGTGTATCCCATTTTGGAGATTATTATGACTGCATTCAAATTGACAACCTGCGCCCTATGGTAAGTCAGTTTGCCATGGAACGGTATAACGGTGATCTGGTCGCTGCCAGTGAATACGCAGACCAAATTATGAATACCATCAACCATTCCATTATTTTGCATAACCTGCCCCAGATTATCAGCACATTTGCGGACAATTTCCTATCTGGTCTTATCACGACGGTTGCTCAGCGCAATCCGATACTGAACTGGTACAGTCTGGCTGTTTACCTGTTGTATATTGCTCTGTTTATCTGGCACTGCATCGTTTTCAAAGATTCTAAGCTTATCCTGCTCGTTTCCTTGGTTATGGTTTCTATTATCATTAATGTAGGTTTGGTGTCTTTGGTAATCTTTTGTCAGACAAGATATACTATTTATAATATGGCTCTATTTTACATCAGTTTACTTCTTATGCTGCGTGAGCCTGTCCGCAGGATTTCGTCCGTTTTTCAACCCCTGCGTTCTCTCACAGCCTTAATTCGGTAAACGGCGTTAATGCCTTTCATTTGTTCGCAATTGTTTGAACTGTGCTTTCCAACAGCTTCGTTTCGATAAATGATGTTAATGCCTTTTATTTGTTCGACAATTGTTTGAACTGTGCTTTCCCATAGCTTCGTTTCAGTAAACGGTGTTAATGCCTTTTATTTGTTCGGCAATTGTTTGAACTGCTCTTTTCCACATCTTTGTTTCGGTAAACAACTTTGCCGTCGATTATCGTCATTAATGTATTTGTAAAGATCTCCATTGGATTGCCGTCAAAAACTGCGATATCTGCATCTTTTCCTTTTTCTAAGCTGCCAAGGCGGTCTGCCACGCCGCAGATTTTCGCCGCATGGATTGTTAGAGCACGGTATCCTTCTTCAAGATCTAAACCATGTTTTACACTTAGTCCAACGCATAGCGGAAGCGACTGAATCAGCGACACGGGATGGTCTGTTGTAATGGATACCATTACACCTGCTTTCGAGAGAATGCCTGCCGTTTTAAATGCAACATTCTGCACTTCAATTTTATTGCGGCTTGACATATCTGGCCCTACAATTGCCGGAAATCCTTCCGAGGCAAGTTCTTCAGCAATTAAATGCCCCTCGCTGCAATGGTCAAGTGTCATATGCAGTCCAAACTCTTTGGCAATACGAATTGCCGTGAAAATATCATCCACACGGTGCACGTGTGCCTTTAGTGGTATTTTCTGTTCAAAGACTGGACGCCATGCTTCATAATGCAGACTGTATGGTTCTTGTTTATTTGACAGATAGTGGCGCGCTTTTGCCAATTCATTGCGCAGCATTCCAGCAATCGCCATTCTTGTAACAGGCGAAGTATCCAATCCTGCATAATTTACTTTGGGATTTTCGCCGAAAGCCACTTTCATAGCAGAAGGGAATTTAACAATTAAGTCGTCAATACGCCTGCCGCTGGTCTTTACAACGGCAAACTGGCCGCCGACAACATTGGAACTGCCGGGGCCTATATTTGCCGCTGTAATGCCTGCTTGTACTGCATCATGAAATGCCGCATCCATCGTGTTTATGGCGTCAATTGCCCGCAGCATGGGTGTTATGGGGGTCACTGTTTCATTACAGTCATCCCCCTCCTGCCCTTTTTTCTCCTCGGTAATGCCCATATGACAGTGTGCTTCAATAATTCCCGGCATCACCAGATTGTGGTTTACATCCATCACTTCACAGTCCGCGGAAGCAGGAAGCGTTATCTGCGGAGCTATCTCAAGAATTTTACCATTCCCGATAAGTATACTGCCCTCGAAGGTATTTGCCTTATATTGTGCACACAGCGCATCGCTCATGCTGCGGATTGCTGCATTTTTCAGTAAAAGCATCTGCTTACTCATTGGTTTACCTTTTCCAGCGGATTGGTGGGAACGCCGTCCTTTGTCAGCTTAATATAAATATTTGTGCCCTCCTGCGTATAATAAATCGTCGGTTTCGCAATAACGCCAACCTTATCCCCAGCTTTTACAACATCCCCTTCTGCAAGCGTAATATCTGCAAGCTGTCCATACGTTAATTCGTATCCATTACCAAGATCAAAGCTGATGGTATTGCCTGTCTGCGCGTCACTGTATACCTTAGTCACAATGCCGTCTGCTGCTGCTGTTACAATTTCGCCTTCTGTTGCTGCAATCACAAGTGCGGGATTATAGCGGTATTGCTGCATAGTTCCGTGGTAAACAGCTTTGTCCATACTATAATTTAACAGTACAGCGCCGACAACCGGAAGCTGCAAGGTATCATCATCTGAAAATGACAACTGCGGCAAAGGCTCTTCTTGTTCTGCGACAACGCCTTCTGCTGCGTTATCCTCCTCATTCATAAATACGGCTGCCTTGTCCGTCCCTTCCAGCGGTGTATTTGTAACCTGTCCAGAGTTTACCTCTGTGTATTCAGGATCGATATCCATATCATTATTATTGCTTAAATCATTTGTATCATCTGCTTCCCTTGTAAAACGTGCGTCCGCATAACGATTCGTTGGTGTTTTTCCCATATCTGCCTTGCCTGATACCGATTGGCTGTCATCTACCTTAGGCGCGGCTTCTTCCTCATCTGTTACCATATTTTGTTGTTGTTCTAACTTGGCAAAATCAATCTTATTATCTTCAGATTCTCCATCCTCCCGAGCCGCCATATATACGCCTGCAAGCGTCAGCGCAGACAAAACAAACACAGATGCGGCAATGATGCTGATTTTCTCTTTCTGTAAGGCGGGGCGTTTCCTATTACGTCTATTCATCTTCAACCTCCATTTGACTACCTTATAAAACTTGGAAATTTTGTGGTAATATACGTTCTACCGTTGTTGTGGGTAAATCAGTTTTATCACAATAGTAGCATTTCCGTTTTTTATTGAATTATACAAAGCAAAAGCAATCAAATATGCTTGAATTTTTTCTTTTGAAGAACATATAATCGAGCAAGGAAGATTTTCTCCCTACTCGCCGTGCGCCCCTTGCACCGCTTCTGTGGTATATTTCCTCTGCATGAAACTGTGCATAAAAACGAAAAAAAGCAGGGGAATTTCTCCCCTACTCAACTCTGATTTTAGACTCTGGGAAAAAATAGCGGATTATCTGTGTAAATTCACTGCCCTCCTGCGCCAAAAGCAATGCATAATTTAGCGAAAGCCCAATGCCTTCTCCTGCTTCCCCAATTTTAATTTCCCAATCTGAAGATGTAAAAAAAGGTACAGCAATTACAGTTCTCTCCTCTTTACTTCCATCCATAATCACAGCGCCTGTGGATTCCTCCACCGCTTCCCGAATCCACAATTCCTCATTACTGTTTTGTTTTAATTTGCGAAATGGCAGCCCCGTTTTCTTAATATCCAACTCCTCTGGACACTGTTCCTGCTTCCATGTGTAGAGCATATTGGTACGGCATACGACTGCCAATGCCTTTAAGTATTCTTGGCGCTTGCCTTCGCCATTTTCTAGGTTATCAAATGCTGCCAGCCGTTCCTTTGTCAGCAGCGCAGCAGTTATATGGCAAACAGCCTCCTCCGGTTCATATGCATAAGTTCCCCGATCCTCGCAAAGCATTACCATAAACGGCAGTTCTTCTACATTCTTTATCTGATACTCCTCCTCCGCTTCCTTTTTTTCAGGTGGAAACAATAGTATTGCAGCCAGCGGAAGCCCTGCTACAAAAAGAAGAAGCCGCAGCCATTTTTTCATATATGCATCACCACTTATTTCAGAACCGCCTATTCACTTACTATTATACTCACAACCAATAAATTTTATCATATCGTCCAAAATAATTATGCTCGTAAGTCGCATTATTGGCAAGGGCATACCTTTTTTATTCGGTGCTTGTTATGCGTTTGGCGGCTTTTACTGCCTTATCAAAAAGCACATTGCAGACTATCACAACTGTATTGTCGAAAATAACTGCCAGAAGCAGACAAATAAGAAACGTTAACACCACTGTCGCCGCAATTCCTCCAATGCAGCCGAACCGAAGCGCTGTAATATGCAGCTTACCTTGTACAATTACAAACAGCACATACCAATGAATTAAAATTATTGAGTAACTATACTTTGAAAACAGACGCATTACAAAGTTCGACTTGTTTGCAAACCAATTTTTTCTTTTTAAAAAGAATATAAAAATACCGCATGACGTAAATATCATGGTTGGTGCATTGTTATAGACATAATTCATATACCCTGTATCTATAAAAACAATTACAATCATTGCAATATAAGAAATCACTGCCGCCGCCATAATCAAACGACTGCGCTTATCGTAACCTCTTTTCTCATTATGCCTTGTCAAAATATAGCCGATTAAAAACACACCGTCCCAGCCTGCAAGAAAAGAAACAGGGCCAAAAGCCATCCCAAACAGCGGCAAATATGTGGTCAGTATATTCAGCGCCAAAATCATCACTGCAAGTGAAAACAACATTTTATCACTTAAATGCTGCATCATAACGCGAAAAAACGGTGCAGCTAGATACAGGGCAACAATTGTATAAATCAACCATAAATGCGGCGCAGCGTCAGGTGCACCAGTTACCACGCGTTTCAGCGCACTCCCAAGATGTTCCGGAGGCAAAAAACGCACCTCATGATTTAGCGATAACAGCAAAAGGTAGTATGCAGCAAGTGGAATAATTACCCTAGATGCACGCTTGATATAAAAAGAAGCAACCGATTCCTCCTTTGAGGTTTTAGGGCTTAACAACAATGTTCCCGAAAGCATTACATAAATTACATTACAGCAGAGCCCAAGGCTTAAACCACCGATTAACACCAATTGTTTCCACTCTTGTTCGGCAAGCTCTACCATTGGAGAGCACGCATGTGCCAAGATTACTAGAACCGCTGCCAAAATTCGCAGATAGTCCAAATGCACTTCTCTGCCCTTATTCGGTCTTGTTCCAAACAGCACGGTCATCGCATATGCCTTAAAACCTGCCCTATTTTCACGCATCCGCACACAATGCGCCCAGAAAATTAAGCAGCATCCAATGATTGCTGCGGGAAAATACAACAGACAATTCTGCATTGTCCGGTGCGACACGTACAAATACGACTGCATTTCCCCCGTATAAGCAATGATATTCTGCAATTCAAAATCGCCATCAATATCCAAACGCAGCGAAGTATACTCATCTAATGGCAGCGGAATCAAACAAATGATCCGTCCTTTATAAAACCCTTTATAAACAACTGTTTTAATAGAATGTTTTTCTGTATAACCTTCACCTTCTTTTGCATAAAACACTTGGATAGGCAGCGATTTAGATGCTTGTCCATTATAGAATGCAAACTGCAATTCCAATCCACCAATAACACCATATCCAATACTTTGCCCGTTTGTGCCACGCAAATAAAGCTGCGGGTCATCGCCATTTACTACAAAACTGCCGTTTTCCTGCTGCGTATAGCCAGAACATCCTGCATAATTTTCCTCAAAAATATCAAGGGCTTCTCCCTGCGGTTCATATCTGCGCTCAAGATTATGATAAAAAATAATGCCCAGCACTACAATGATTACAATTGCTAATATCATGTATTTTTTCTTTATTTTCATATTGTTAACCTTATTTTTTATATTTTCTATATGCAAAAAATGCCTATCTGGTAAAGTACCCAAATAGGCAAATATTCTGCTATGCACTAATACGAAATTTTAAAGCTATCACCTGTAACATAGACTGCCTTTGATTTCGTAATGGTCAGCCGCTCATCCGAACGAAAACTAAGCGTTTCGCCGTCATGAAAATACGCCCCCTCCGTCAACAGCCAGTCACAGACAAAGTAAAGACAATTATAGAGTTCGTCAACCGTGTGGCTGCTGCCGATAACCTCCACCTCTGCCCTGCCAAATTCTGTCAGTCCGTAAGTATATCCGCTAATTCCGTTTTCATCATTCACCAGCCCCAAATACACCCACAGAGGAATCGGATATTCACCGTTTAAAATTTTCTTAGCCCATTCATCATAGTAGGACGGTTCATAGACATTCCCTGTCGTATAAATTCCCAGTGCCTTGATTTCATTACTGCACGTATTTACTACATCCGTAAAAACAGCCGCCGCTCCAATTGGATTTCCCTCAAGATTCATGGTTGTTACAAGCAAATGCGCCTTATGCTGTTTTACGGTTTCCACAGCTTCTCTCCATAAGAAATTCGCCTCCGCATAATACTCTGCTTCTCCATTCGGCACAGGGGTGTCCATCAACCCAACGGAAATAACGTTATTCTCAAAATTAAATACCAATGTATACTCATTGCGTGTACAATCGTTGTCTTCCACTTCATACGACTTAATAAGGGTATCACAAAGCGCATTAAAATCAATATCCGGTTCTTTCAATAGAATAGACCCAACACGGATTGCTTTCTGCTCCTCAGTTTCATTCCATTTCTTCTCGCGTTCTTCCTCTGTTAAGCTGTTGTATTCCTCCTCAGTGATGCCACGTCTTTCCAATTCTGACAGGAAACGCCCCCGCCAATATTCTTTCATATATTCGATTATGGCAATACATTTATCCTTCGCTGTCGCTTCGTCATACTTCTCATACTCGCTAAATGTATGACCGCATTCATTACCCTCCTCGTCAAAGCCGACAACACCGACTTGCCATTCGCCAAGCCATTCCGGCTTAAATTTCAGGATAACATAATCGTTTCCCTCATAAGAGAAGCTGCCTGCCGCTTTGATTTTCGCTGGTTTTCTACCCAATTCATTTTTATGACTCAGCCACCCTGTCATAATTTCAATTGCTTTTTTCTCATTCAACTTATCCTATACCTTGTCCTTTCACCAAAACCCTATTTTATATCAAAAAGCTTTGATGCTTCCTAAAACTGGTTTCTCTCGAAGCAGATTTTCAGTCGCCATACCCATTCGGGTTATTGGACTGCCATCTCCAGCTATCTGCGCACATTTCCTTAATGCCATACTGCGCAGTCCAGCCCAGCTCTTTCTTTGCCTTGCTTGCATCCGCGTAGCAGGTTGCAATATCGCCGGCACGGCGCGGTTTGATTTCATAAGGAATCTTAACGCCTGTCGCTTCCTCAAAATTCTTAACAATATCCAATACACTGTAGCCTGTACCTGTACCAAGGTTATAAATGCAAAGCCCTGCCTTTTCCTCAATCTTTTTCAATGCCTTTACATGACCAACCGCAAGATCTACTACATGGATATAATCACGAACGCCTGTTCCGTCATGTGTATCATAATCGTTGCCGAATACGCCCAGCTTCTCTAACTTGCCTACTGCAACCTGTGTAATATAAGGCATTAAATTGTTGGGAATGCCGTTCGGATTTTCGCCCATTGTGCCGCTCTGATGTGCACCGATTGGGTTAAAGTAACGCAGCAAAATTACATTCCATTCCGGATCTGCCTTCTGCATATCGGACAAAATCTGCTCTAACATCGACTTTGTCCAGCCATACGGATTCGTGCACTGTCCCTTAGGGCATTCCTCTGTAATGGGAATAAATGCCGGATCGCCGTAAACTGTCGCTGACGACGAAAAGATAATATTTTTGCAATTATGTTTGCGCATTACATCGACAAGGGTAAGTGTACCAGCAATATTGTTATTGTAATACTCCCACGGCTTTGCCACGGACTCGCCAACAGCCTTTAACCCTGCAAAATGAATACAAGATTCAATCTTTTCCTTGTTAAAAATTTTCTCCAATGCTTCTCGGTCAAGAATATCCGCCTTGTAAAAAGTTATTGGTTTCCCAGTAATCTTTTCCACGCGCTGCAGCGCCTTTGCACTGGAATTGGATAGATTGTCAATTACAACAACATCATATCCTGCGTTTTGAAGTTCCACTACCGTATGGCTGCCAATAAATCCGGCTCCGCCTGTCACTAAAATTGCCATTGTTCTTTCCTCCATAAATTTTATTTTCTGCAACGCTCCGTCTTACCGAAACGTTGTTATTTTCTAATAATTGTGTTATCCAATACTATATGATATCATCTACATTACTATCATATTCCTTTTTGGAAAATAAAACAATAGCATAATCACATCTTTTTCATACAAAAACGACTATTGCGGATAATCTCTATTGATCTTGTATATTATTGTATATCCTTTCTACAGTAACACCAATATGCGGCTACGACACCAATCACGCCGTACCCAATACCAAGCACAATCAGTCCGCCGTCCAAGCTTCCATTTGCCACAATATCCGCACCTTCTGTATAGGCATATGGCGTAATATATTTTAGTAACTCGGCACTTTCCGTTATATTGGCAATTAAATTCAAGAAATACATTACTGCCGCAATCCCAAGCCCGATCCCAACGCTGCCCTGACGCAGCACGGCTGATATGCCAAAACAGATTCCTGCGAGCTCTATCTGCAACAAGAAATGTGCAAGATGAATCAGCATAATTTCCTTCCATGGTATCGAATCCCATGTAACGGTTTCTCCAATAAATGCCATTGCTCCAACTGATGCAGCTAAAACAATTGCATTTAGTAAAATAATTTGGAGTACAACAGCACAAAGCTTTTCAGAAATAATCCGAAACCGGCTTACAGGATGGGTTAGCAAAAACTCTGCTGTATGTTCTTTTTCTTCCTTTGCCAACATACTAATTGCACAGAAAGATGCAAAAAAAGCACCGCCCAGTCCCAAAATATTTCCGCATTCTACTGCATAGAAACCAATCAGCGTACCGAAATTCAGTTGATCCATTCCGAAAGCTTCTGTGAAACTGCCCATTGTGGAAAACATTGCACTCATTTCATCCATTTCCCCCTGCATTTCAGGAAACAGTAGTACACAGATCACCAATAAAAATGCAATTGCCGCTGTCCATATTGTAAATGAATTTTTTCCCTGTCTTAATTCATGTTTTATCAATGTCATTTTATCCTCCATTCCTGCAATTGTTTATCATTTGCAAACAATCACTACGCTCCATAATAATGCATAAAAATTTCCTCTAAATCTGGTTCTGCCACTGTTAAATCTGCAATCGAACACTGTGAAAGTGCCGCAATCAGCCTATTGATATCACCCGCATATAAAAAGCTGATACCATTTTTCACTTCTTTTTTATCGCATATTCCTTCGACCCCGTTTAAATCCACTTTCCCGTGAATTGTCACACGTTTTGTGGTGGTTTTGGATAATGCTTCTACGCTGTCACAGGCAATCAGCTTCCCTTCCCGAATAATCGCTGCCCTACTGCAATAATGCTGAATTTCTGAAAGTATATGCGAAGATAAAAAAATTGTAGTCCCCTCTCGATTTCGTTCTTGTAAAATTGCAAAAAATTCACGCTGCATTAACGGATCCAGACCACTTGTTGGCTCGTCAAGAATCACCAGCCTTGGCATATGCTGTAATGCACAAATAATCCCCACCTTTTTACGATTGCCAAACGATAATGCTTCCACCTTTTTAGACGGCTCTAACTGCAAACGTTCACACAGCACTGCTGCTTCCTTGCTACAATTTTTTTTGCGTAAATCAGCAGACAATTGCAGAACCTCCCGCACACGCATTCCACGATAAAATATCGCTTCAGATGGCAGATATCCTACCGCCGCTAAAACTGTTTTTACATTTTCAGCACGTCGTGTATTGATACCACCAATTATCGTTTTTCCTAAAAGCGCCACGTTACCACCGCTTGGCTGGATTAACCCTAACATTGTACGAATAGTCGTACTTTTTCCCGCGCCATTTGGCCCAATAAATCCGAAAAACGCGCCTTCTTCCACGCATAAATCCAAGTCAATAACCCCTCTTGCTTTTCCATAATACTTCGTAAGTTTATCTACTCTAATCGCTTCCATAATCTTCTCCCTTTAGAAATAACTTTCTCCAAAATGCTATCATACCTGTAAAATCTTTTTCCATCTGCGCAATGTCCCACTCATCACGCTGAACCATTTCCCATAAATATCCCTCAGAAACTAAGTACATTTCGCGAATCATCATTTGTAAATCTAACCCTGGCACAAACCGTTTTGGATCTAGATGATACAATACTTCATTTGCCTTAAAATTCATTCTTTTTTGATATATTTCCTGTATGCCTGCACAAACTTCCTCATCCTTTTCATAGAAAGCCTTTACAGCAAAAATAGCCAAATCCGGATACTGCTTCATCAGCCGAATTTTTGCCTGCATCCCATAATACATCATATCAAACAAATCTTTCTGCTGATAACAGCCGCTTTGTTCCATATATTCCACTGTAATCCGCGTACACTCTTCCCATAAAAATAAGTACAATTCCCGTTTATTATAAAAATAATGAAACAATAACGATTTGCTTATCCCTGCTGCTTCTGCGATTTCACTCATAGGACTTCTCTTATAAGAATTTTGTGAAAACACCCGAAAACCTGCGTTTAATATTGCCTGTTGTTTTTCGTCAGGCAGTTGAAAAAATTTGTCATTCATTCGTTCCTCCATTTCGACGCCGTAATATGGATTCTCTAAGTATACATCCATTGACCGTTTTTGAGAAGACTAAACTTTATTTCCTTTGGACATACGTTTTGCACCCATCTTGCTGTCAAACTCAGGCAAAATCCTATTCATTTTAGACGCAAAGTAACAGTTCACATAACCCATTGAACTGTTACGTATCCAGCCATTGGAAATCGTTTCGCGATGGGCTGGATACCTCCAACCACTACATTTTAATACGGTCAGCGCAGTAAATGCGCAGACCTACCTGAACTGTTACGACGCAAACCCAAAATAATTAAGTTATAAATGACAACTAAAGGTTTATATGATAAAATATTCATGGCAAAATCGAATAAATAATATTTATCTTGTGAAAGGAACAAACTGATGAACAACAAAATTGCAATTATAGGTGCGGGCATTTCCGGATTGAGTGCAGGAATATATGCCTTACAAGCCGGTATTCCGTAACAATATATGAAAAAAACAAAATGGCTGGCGGTGAGTGCACAGGCTGGAACAGACAAGGCTTTCATATTGACAACTGCATTCATTTCCTTTTGGGATGTAATGATTCGGATAAAATAAATGGAATATGGAAAAACCTCGGTGTATTGTGCGATGAGGTACAACTTTATCGAGAACCCTATTTTTATTGCATGGAGAAGGATGGAATAACGCTTCATTTATGGAGAGATTTGGAAAGAACCAAAAAAGAATTTCTTGAAGTTGCTCCTGAAGATAGAAGAGAACTAAATCTTTTCTTTGATTGTGTAAAAAATTGTGAGTGTATCAAGCCGCCATGTGATATTTCACCCGCACATATGAATTTGTTTCAATTCATGAAAATGGCAATGAGTATGAAACAAGCAGTTAAAGCAAATGCCGAATATGGAAAGCAGACGATGCAGGAATTCGCAAATAGATTTCAAAATCCGTATGTAAGAGAAATGTTTGGTAAATATTTTAATAGTAACTTTATTGCAATTACGTTTGTTACTTCGTATGCTTTTTATACCAGCAATTCTGCTGCAATTCCTATGGGTGGTTCAATCGGAATAATTCAGAGAATGTGTAAACGATTTAAGGAACTCGGCGGAATCCTGATTCTAGGCGTTCAAATTAATAAGATTAACATAAAAAATAATAGAATTATCAGCATAGAGGCTGACAGGCAATTAGAGAAAGATGCAGATAATTATATTTGGTGTGCAGATCCAAGAGATTTGTTTTATAATTTAATAGATGTTAAGTATATTGATAGGAACTTAAAATATATGTATGATAATCCGAACGGATATGTTGCAAGCACAGGTTATCAAGCAGCGTTTGGCATTACTTCTGATGAAGAACTTGAATTGCCAGAAGGTTCCGTTATTTTTCCATGTGAACCTTATACCGTTGCGAATGAACGTCATGACTTTTGTGGAATGCGTGTTTATGATTATGATGTGTCTTTATTCCCCAAAGGAAAAAGAGTAATTCAATGTAATCTTTTGCAAAATGCTGTAAATTATGAATACTGGAAAAAATTAAAAAGTGATAATAAGACATACAATGCAGAAAAGGAAAAAGTCGCCTATTGCTTAATGGAAAGATTGGAGAAACAGTATCCCATATTAAAAGGAAAACTAATATTACTTAACACATATTCTCCAGTTACTTTTACGAGTTGGTGCAGGGCATATAAAGGAGGGTATATGAGTTTTAATAGTCTTAAAGGATATAAAAGTAAATATGTTAAGAGCACAGTAAAGGGTATCGACAATCTGTTCCTTGGTAGTCAATGGGTGCAGAATAGTGGCGGTTTGCCAATTGCTGCTGCAAGTGGTAAATTTGCAGTACAGCAGCTATGCAAATCACAACACAACATTGCGCACCGCCACTAAAAACACCTTACAAATTTGTGTTAAGCATATTTACGTTTGTTATTTTATTGGAGCTGTCACAATAAGCTTTGATTATACAAAATATAGTGCAAATTGTAATACAGTGCTATAATATTATGTATATATTTTCCTTAATGCGACAGCCCCCTACCTATTATCTTTGCTGTTGCAACTCTTTATTCTTATATAATCCTCCGCACAGATATAATATCCCGATACAACGCATTACTGATTTTAATACCAGATTTCGGTGTGCTGGCATGGACAATTTTCCCATTCCCAATATAGATTGCCACATGCCCCGCATAACAGATAATATCACCGGGCTGGGCTTCTGCATAGCTGACTTGCTTACCTGCACTTCTTTGTGAATAAGAATTTCTGGGCAGACTGTAGCCAAACTGCTTATATACTGACTGCGTAAAACCGGAACAGTCCGTACCTTTTGTAAGGCTTGTCCCACCTGACACATAGGGATTGCCAATAAACTGGCACGCATAATTGGCTATTTCCTTGCCCTTTGCACTTCCGCTGGCAGTCGCAATCGCATCCGTACTTGCTTGATTCTTAGAAGCCGTCTTAGACTCCTCCGTCTTGCTCTCCTCGGGTTCATTGTCGTTTTGCGTATTATTATCTGCTGCCGCATCGCCGCCGGCATTTTTCTTTGCTTCTTCCTCGCGTTTTTTACGTTCTTCCTCCTCACGCCGTTTGCGTTCTTCTTCCTCGCGTTTTTTGCGTTCTTCCTCCTCACGCCGTTTGCGTTCTTCTTCCTCGCGTCGTTTGCGTTCCTCTTCCTCAAGCTTCTTTATCTGTGCATTCTGCTGTTTAATACGTGCTTTATAAACCTCCGCCTGATTCTTTGCACGGCTGATCTGCACGGCATAGTCAGCACTGATTGCTTCCAATTCTGCACGTGCTTCCTCCATACCATTCATTTCCTCTTGGAGTTCTCCCTGTGCTGCTTCTAGTTCGGATTCCTCCTGCTCTAGTGCTTCCTTTAAATCCTCTACCATATGTCTTGCCGCTTGATAATCCTCATATACCTTACGGTCATATTGATGCATTTTCTCTACATAATCTGCTTTATTTAGCAAATCTTCCATTGAATTAGAACTAAAAAGAATATCAAGGTATGTACTGTCACCGCTTTCATACATGACTTTAATGCGTGCCTTCATGGTATCATACTGCGTAGCTTCTTCTTTCTTGGCATTCTCCAAATCTTGCTGCGCCTGCACGATATCCGCCTTTTTCTGCTCAATTTCATCCTCAAGAATACTAATGCTTGCCATAATCTCGGCAATCTGATCACTTAACGCTGTGATCTCCTTATCTACGCCGGACTGCTCCTCTGTTAATTCATCAAGCTTGTCGCCAATATCGTCAAGTTGTTCCTGATCCTGCTCATTCTGCTGCTTTAATTCATCTATTTTGTTTGCACAAACCTGCTGTAAACTGTTATAAAAACCTTTGTCTATACTGACAGTAAAAATTGTTGTACACACTGTCAATAATACAAAGTATCTTAATTTTTTCTTCATAGATGGTGTCCCTTTCTATTTGGCAGCCATTTCACATCTATACCCTCTGCGTGCTTTAGCATGCATACCAATTAATATTTGAAAGTTTACTTTTAAACTTTTTATTCACAAAAATAGCCACACTTAGCGTTATTATAACATAACAATCCCACTTTGTAACGTATCTTACAGCAATTTCATTTGAAGTTTATAATTTTAAAGTAACAGTTCAGATAACCCATTGAACTGTTACGTATCCAGCCATTGGAAAT
>CBCOYO010000081.1:0-15514 GCA_965114465.1 uncultured Lachnospiraceae bacterium | reverse complement strand
TCTTTAAGTCCGCAAACCCTTGATTTTACTGGTCTTTTCCGCCAAGCGTTTTCATTGTCGGGAACACAAGCACATCCCTTATCGCTGGTGCATTTGTCATCATCATAACCATGCGGTCGATACCAAATCCAATCCCTCCGGTTGGTGGCATTCCAATGCATAGTGCATTTAAAAAGTCCTCATCTGTATGATTTGCTTCGTCATCTCCCGCAGCGAGCAATGCTTCCTGTGCTTCAAAGCGCTCCCGCTGATCAATGGGATCGTTTAATTCCGAATATGCGTTTGCCATTTCCCAGCCATTCATAAAGAATTCAAAACGTTCTACATATTCAGGATTTTCTGGTTTCTTTTTCGTAAGCGGAGAAATCTCAATCGGATGATCCATTACAAAGGTTGGCTGAACTAAATGCTCCTCCACGAACTCCTCAAAGAACAGATTTAGAATATCACCTTTCTTATGCCGTTCCTCAAATTCTATGTGCTTCTCCTTTGCAACCGCCCTTGCATCCTCCAAAGTATGAATCTCATTAAAATCCACACCCGAATATTTCTTTACAGCATCAACCATTGTAATGCGCTCAAACGGCTTTGACAAATCCATTTGATGCTCACCATATGTTAATATCTCTGAACCTGTTACTTCTTTTGCCACATAGCGATACAGATTTTCTGTTAAATCCATCATACCATAATAGTCTGTATATGCTTGATACAATTCCATCAGAGTAAACTCTGGATTATGTCTTGTATCAAGTCCCTCGTTACGGAATACGCGCCCAATCTCGTAAACACGCTCCATACCACCAACAATTAACCGTTTTAAATATAATTCCAGCGATATCCGAAGTTTTAAGTCCTCATCAAGTGCGTTAAAATGTGTTTCAAATGGTCTTGCTGCCGCACCGCCGGCATTTGATACCAGCATCGGCGTTTCCACCTCCATAAATCCTTGATTGTCAAGATAACGACGGATACTGCTCAATACTTTCGAACGCTTAATAAACGTATCTTTTACTTCTGTATTCATTATTAAATCCACATAGCGCTGACGATAACGCATATCTGTATCCGTCAGACCGTGAAACTTTTCTGGAAGGATCTGAAGGCTCTTGGATAAAAGTGTTACAGATGCTGCATGAATAGACATTTCACCTGTTTTTGTCTTAAATACTTCACCACTGATTCCAAGGATATCTCCGACATCATATTTTTTAAAATCTGCGTAAGACTCCTCACCGATACTATCCCTTGCAACATAGCATTGAATATTTCCCTTTAAATCCTGTATATTGCAGAATGAAGCCTTGCCCATTACTCGCTTAAACATCATACGTCCAGCAATCGTCACACTTTTTCCTTCCAATTCGTCAAAATGATCTTTAATATCCTGACTGTGATGTGATCTATCATATTTTGTAATTTTAAATGGATCTTTTCCTGCTTCCTGCAAAGCTGCTAATTTCTCTCTACGCACCTTTAAAAGCTGATTTAAATCCTGCTGTTGGTTCTTATTTTGGTTCTCTTGATTTTGATTCTCTTGTGACACAAAAACTCTCCTCTCATAATTTTTTAAGCTTTCCTTTACCTTGCACTAATACCATGCTGCGTTTTATAAATGATTAATCGAATAACCTATTAAATATTTATTTGATTCTGATATTACTTCAGCTATTCAATAGTTCAATATTTAATAGCCGAAATACTATATCTTGTATAATCAAAACTTATTATCCTCATGAGTATAGCATACAAGAATCAAGGACACGATGTACTAGTACAGCATTGCGTAAAAAACATTGAATATGTACCTGCTATTCGTGCAGTACTGCATTGTCATCGGTCAACAATACCACCACATTGCTTCCTTTCTCCGCTTTGTCCTGACACAAATATCAGGCATTGTTTTTCACCGTTATTTATGCAACGCCATACTGGTACAGCATTGCATAAATAACGAAGTAATAAGTGCCTGAATTTTGTGCCTGAATAAGGCGGAGAAAGGAAGCGTAGCGGCTACGGTGGCTGACAACAACGCAGTGTTGGCGCAAAAGGCAGGTACATTTTACTCGATTATTAATACAATACTGAACTAAAACATATCATTATTATCATCATCTCATTTTAGTAGTTTTATTTTCCTATTCTGGCTTATAAATATCAATAATTGTATATTCTATATCGCCTGCTGGCGCTTCTACTGTGACAACATCTCCCCTTCTTGCGCCCAAAAGTGCCTTGCCAAGCGGCGACTCATTGGAAATTTTTCCTTTCAGGCTGTTTGCCTCGGTTGCACCAACAATTTTAAATTCCATTTCATCTTCAAACTCATTGTCTTTTACCTTGACAACCAATCCGAAGCTAACTTTATCAAGGTCGTGATTATCCTCCTCCATATCGACAACTTCAACGTTTTTCAGGATTTTTTCCAATTCTTCGATTCTTGCCTCTATATCACGCTGCTCATCTTTTGCAGCATCATACTCTGCATTTTCGGAAAGATCACCCTGCTCCCTTGCTTCTTTAATTTTCTCTGCTACTTCTTTTCGTTTCACTACTTTAAGTTCATGTAGTTCGTCCTCATATTTTTTCAAGCCCTCACGCGTCAATAAATTTTTCTTTGCTTCCATAAAATCTTTTTATCCTTTCCATATAAATAAATTAATAAAATATCATTCCATATAAACACAAATTGGATTTATATTACCAAGCATCTGTCGGTTGCTGACTTATTCTCTTTGAACGCCCGTGTACATAATAATCACCTTTTTGAATTCCAAAATACTGTTGCATATTATAGCGTTTTTTCATAGTGCTGTCAAGAAACGTTTTCCTTTTTTATTCATCTTTATTTTCCTCAAAAATCGTTCTAATTTGTTGTATAAGCTCCGAAAAATGCTCTATTTCATTTACCTTTCTGCGAAGCATTGCTGAATGTGGTAATCCAGTCGTATACCATGCAATATGTTTACGCATTTCACGCACTGCAATATATTCCCCCTTATATGCGCGTTGAAGTTTGGCATGACGCAGTATCGTTTCACAAATTTCACTCTTTGATGGTCTATCAGGTAAGATGCCTGTGTCAAGATAACTGTTTATCTCTCGAAAAATCCAAGGATTCCCCTGCGCAGCACGCCCCACCATAATTCCGTCGCATCCTGTTTCATCCAGCATTCGCTGTGCTGATACACCGTCCACAATATCCCCATTCCCAATTACAGGAATTGTAACGGCTTCTTTGACCTGCCTGATAATATCCCAATCCGCTTTTCCAGAATAATACTGTTCTCTTGTTCTGCCGTGTACTGCCACAGCCGCCGCACCATTTGCTTCCGCAATCTTTGCAAGCTCTACTGCATTCACGCAATTTTCATCGAATCCTTTGCGAATTTTCACAGTAACAGGCTTGTTGGAGGCACGTGACAATGCGTTAATCATTTCGCCTGCAAGCTTTGGGTCTTTCATTAGCGCGCTGCCCTCGTGATTATTTACCACTTTAGGCACGGGACAGCCCATATTTATATCCAAAATCGCAAACGGTCTATCCGCAATCTGGACTGCCACCTCCGCCATTAATTCCGGTTCAGAACCAAAAAGCTGCAAAGATACTGGCAATTCGTCGGGATGTATTTCCATAAGCGCCTCTGTATTTTTGTTTTTGTAATATACTGCTTTCGCACTAATCATTTCCATACAGAGCAGCCCTGCACCTTGTTCCTTACACAGTAGGCGAAACGGCATATCCGTGACACCTGCCATCGGTGCTAATATCACATTATTTTCCAGAACTACATCACCGATTTTTAATTGTCTATCTGTTATTTTTCTCATAGATAATCCTAAGACCTTCCAATGTAAGAGCGCTGTTGTACTCTTGTATCATTTCGGTTTCTTCAGCGATAATCCGCCCCAGCCCACCGGTTGCGACCACTTTTAAATCAGTAAAACCCGACTCTTTTTTCACTCGTTGAATAATATATTCCGTCTGCCCAATCTGTCCATAAACAATACCTGCCTGCATACTGGTAATCGTTTCCTGTGCAAGAATAGACGCAGGTTTTTTAATTTCAATTTCAGGCAATTTTGCGGCATCATCCCAAAGTGCCCTTGCCGACGAACGGATGCCTGGTGCTGTTATCCCTGCCGAAAAACATCCTTGGGCATTTACTAAATCATAAGTCGTCGCTGTACCAAAATCTATCACCAGTACAGGCCCTCCATATAATTCATATGCAGCAACTGCATCAACAATGCGGTCTGGCCCAATTTCCTTGGGATTTTCCGTAACAATTTTTATGCCCGTTTTAATACCTGCACCGACGATAATTAACTTCTCTGTAACATATCGTTTAATACCGCCAGTAAGCGAGTGCATAATATCTGGTACAACACTTGCAATAATTGCACCCTCAATCTGATCGCAGGCAATTTGATTCTTTGTCAAAAGTTCCGTAATTAGAACACCATATTCATCCGAAGTACGCATTGTTTTTGTCATTAAACGAAATGTTGTCACCAGTTTTTTAGCATTATATATGCCAAATGTAATATTTGTATTTCCTACATCAATTACAAGCACCATTTTTAATCCTCCTATTTCAAGTCGCTGCGCGACAGCACGAAAGAGTAAAGTCACTTCGGCACACATGTAATTATGAGGCTGTCGCAATAAGCTTTGATGCTACTAGATATGGTATAAATCTTAGCACAGAGTTAGAATATCTTGTATCCGTTTGTCTTAATGCGACAGCCCCTACCTGAACTGTTACCGACTTTGCTGTCCAGCAGAAATTATTTCAAGAAAACACTTGACATTTCTTATACTCACGAGCGATTAGATTTCCCTTTCTGCACAGCATGTATTGCCCGCTTATGCAATATAGGCTGTGCAGAAATTGGAAAATCTTAACGGTCGTTAGTATATTGGGACTTTCGTGCACTTTCCAGCGGTTCATGCAGTTGAAAAACACGGTAATATAGGCTGAGCGACTCCAACAGTTCCTGCCGCTGCATTCTAATTTCACGCACTAGAAGCCCACTGCTAATCTCATCATATAAAATATCCTCCTCATAGGCTTCCGTGTCAAAACTGACGCTGCCGTCCTCCTCAAATACAATGGTAAAGACGCCGCCCACTTCCTCTGTAAAAAGCACACATATAATATGCAGTTCCTCCTTGATAGATTCCGGAATGCCCTGAAAGGTTTCATTAAAGTAATATTTTTTTTCATATGCATTTGCTCCGCAGAGCACAACACGGTTATCGCTATTTTCCATTATTATCTCCAATTATACATACCCATACAATCCTCTTACCGATACCTCTCCCGCATAGACAAGCTCACATTTACCGGCGCGCTCCACAATCAACTCACCTTTCTCATTAATGCCCCGTGCAATACCATTGTATTCACCTTTTGGGTCAAGCACGCGCACTTCCCGACCCTTATTTACCAAAAAAAGATTGTAGTGTTCTGCCAATTTAGAAAGATCCCATGTTGCTTGAAACTGCTCATAATATTCCTCAAAATAATGCATTACGCTGGCAATCAGCTTAGAACGTTTTGTGATTCTGCCGGTTTCTGCAAAAAGGGATGTGGCGTGTTCCTTAATTTCATCCGCAAACTCTGTTCGGTTTACATTAATACCTACACCAATTACAACATAATGGATTCCATCCAATTCTGCACTCATTTCTGTTAAAATACCACATACCTTCTTTTTATTGACAACAATATCATTTGGCCACTTGATAGCCACACCATCCGGAACAACTTCGCGAATTGCCTCCAAGACAGCAAGCGCCATAACCAATGTCAGCGCTGATGCTTTCTCCGGACGGCATTCTGGGCGCAGCATTAAGGACATATAGATATCCTTTCCATCTGGTGCTACCCATCCATGGCCGCAGCGTCCGCGTCCGGCGGTTTGGCTGTCTGCTACTGCCAATGCCCCCGAAGGTGCATCTGCTTCTGCAAGCGCCTTGGCATCTATATTGGTAGAGCCTGTCTGCTTTCGGAACGCAACCGTTGTGCCTACCCATTTGGTATCCATACAGCTTTCAATCTCCACTTGAGATAAAATATCGTTATTTTGATCTTCTGCCAAACGATAGCCTCGGTTGTTCTGCGCTTCAATAAGATATCCCTCTTTTTCCAACTGCTTTATCGCTTTCCAAATAGCTGTTCGAGATACACCATACTGCTCACACAACTCCTGCCCGCTAACAAAGTCCTTCGTTTCGCGCAGCTTTTTTAATATTTCCTCTTTTTTCATTTTGATTTCCTAATTCCGCAGCGATCGAAACTTTAATACTTTTTACGATTCTCGCCGCAATTACTGCCTTTATTCTATGCAAATCGGCACTTCAATGCCTTTATTTTATCGTTGCTGCAATTACTGCCTTATCGTCGGTGGTGTTTTGCCCTTACTGATAGGCTTTTATACCTTATTTTATCGTTGCTGCAATTACTGCCTTATCATCGGTGGTGTTTTGCCCTTACTGATAGGCTTTTATACCTTATTTTATCGTTGCTGCAATTACTGCCTTTATCGTATGCATACGATTTTCTGCTTCGTCAAATACCAGCGATTGCTTGGACTCAAATACTTCATCCGTTACTTCCAAATCGGCAAAACCGTATTTTTCTCCCTGTTCCTTGCCAATTTTGGTCTTTAAGTCATGAAATGCAGGAAGACAGTGCAAAAATACAGCATTTTCGCCTGCATTTTCCATAACTGCCTTTGTCACTTTATAGGGTGTCAGCGCCTGAATGCGTTCCGCCCACACTTCATCTGGCTCGCCCATTGATACCCATACATCCGTATAAATCACGTCTGCGCCCTTAGTTCCTATGTTTACATCTTCCGTCAAGGTAATGCTTGCACCAGATTGGCTGGCATATTCCTTACACTGTGCCACAAGTTCTTCATTGGGAAAATATTCTTTCGCTGTACAGGCAGTAAAATGCATCCCCAGTTTCGCACAGGCAATCATTAGCGAATTTCCCATATTATAGCGTGCGTCGCCCATATATGTAAGCTTAATCCCCTCCAATTTGCCAAAGTGCTCCCGAATGGTCAGCATATCTGCGAGCATCTGCGTTGGATGATACTCATTTGTCAGTCCATTCCAAACAGGCACTCCTGCATACTGTGCAAGTTCTTCCACAATTGTCTGCTCAAATCCACGGTATTCGATTCCGTCATACATTCTACCTAGCACGCGCGCTGTATCCGCAATAGATTCTTTTTTTCCTATTTGTGAACCTGACGGATCAAGATATGTTGTTCCAATTCCTAAATCATGTGCCGCCACCTCAAATGAGCAGCGTGTCCTTGTGCTTGTTTTCTCGAAAATCAGCGCAATATTTCTACCGCGGAATGTATCATGTGCAATGCCCTGTTTTTTCTTTTCCTTATAGGAAGCTGCTAAATCCAGAAGCCCAATAATCTCCTGCGGCGTATAATCCTTTAACGTTAAAAAACTGCGTCCTTTTAAATCCATAGTGTCCCCCTTTTTCATCAATATATAAATTTTCGTTTTATATGGCTTGATACTTGTAACAGGTAGCCAATATCTAAGCTGTTACAAAACCCTAAGCCAAACTGCAACATAGTATTTACTTCTATATATATTACTACATTTCATGCAAACGGGCAACAAAAAAGAGCAGTCTACAATAACAAACGTAAATGCAAAGTCCTAGGCTAAACTGTTACTAACAAACTACTCTTTTTCTTCCTTTAAAATGTCATATGGGACACAATATCTGCCCATGCCTCGTCATCAATTTCCTCATTGCGAAATAGTTTTCGTTTATCCTCGTCTGTAATCTGGCGAAGCACTTTGCAGGGATTTCCTGCGGCGATACTCCAGTCAGGGATATCTTTGGTAACAACGCTGCCTGCGCCGATTACAACATTATTTCCAATATGTACTCCAGGACAAACCACCGTGTTGCCACCAAGCCAAACATTATCACCGATTATCACTTCTTTTCCATATTCATATGCAGAATTGCGGGTTATTGGATGTATCGGATGACCTGCCGTATAAATCGCCACATTTGGCGCTATTTGACAGTTATCACCAATTTTAATTTTTGCCACATCTAACAGCGTACAATTATAATTGGCAAAGAAATTTTTTCCGACTTCAATATGTTTTCCATAGTCACAGTAAAATGGCGGATTGACAAAAGCATCTTCTGATTTGCCAAATAATTCTTTGATTACTGTGCTAATTCCTTCAAAATCCGAACGATCCATAAAGTTTAGCTTCTGCAATAATCTCCTGCATCTCTGCATTTCCTCAAAAACACTGTTATCTGCAATATAAGCCAGCCCGGCATCTCTGCGCTCTATGTTGGTTATTTTTTTGTCCATATTTATCAAACATTCCTTTCTATATAAGATACATTGTAAAAGAAACAGCACAACCCAAAAGCTATGCTGTTTCTTTTTGATTTTCTATTCTTTACCAAAATACATGATTTCCTATAATTAATCCTTGGCGATTTCCTTTTCTGCGGAAATGCAGTGCGTCACCAACATTGCAAGTGCCACTGATTGCTTCTTGCGCTGCCTGTACACAGGAAGAACGAATATTTTTCTCCAAAATCAAGGATTCCATTTTTCCCTTGGAGGCTGGTACAAACTGACCTGATGCATAGATAACTTCTGTGATACTGTTTGGATAGCCGCCACTGCGTACACGGTTCATTACAACTGCACCAACAGCAATCTGTCCTTCATAAGGTTCACCACCTGCTTCACACTGAATCAGTGCTGCAAGGATTTCTAATTCAGACGCCGTTGCCAAAACAGCTTCCTTCTTAGCGTTGCGGCTGGCTGCTGCTTCCGCTTCCCGTCTAGCACGCTCAACTTCCTCCCGAGCCTTTATCACTTCCATTGACTCTGCTGTATCCACTGTAAACTCAACATTTACAAACTCTGACGATACATAGCCCTTTGTGCCCTCGTAGCTGACGCTTACCCAATCGCCCTCATCGGAAATCGCTTCCACTGCTTCTCCCTCTGAAAGTAATCCGATAATCTCGGATTCCTTATTTGCATCTTTACGAACACGAAGAAGCTGTGTATTGGCGTGTGCTGTAAGGATTCCTACATCAGAAGCAAGTTCCTTTGCTTCATTGCCAAAATATAAATATTCATTTAAAATCCAACCCGTTACATCACCTGAGGAAATTTTTGTCCATTCCTGCTGGGTTTCCAAAACCTCGCCGCCGCAATCCTTGTACAGTACGCCGACCTTTTCTGATTCTTGGCTGGCACTTTCCCTAATATTCACATATTGGTTTACTTTCGCCATAACAAGCGTTGAATTTTCCAGCTTAGCTTCTGGTTCTATTGCCCTATTATTGACATATGCGTTTATCGCTTTTTCTTCATCTACAATCTGTGCTTCCAGCATTGCGGCTGCACCTACTGTAATTGCGGTTTCTGACGAAACAAACTCCTGTTCTTTTACGCTCTCTGCTGCCGGAATGGCTGCCTTGGCAAGTATTGTATTATCTTCTTCTACAATTTCCACTGCGCTTTCAGGCATATCTGCATCTTCCTCAACCATCGGCTGACTGTTGCTTTCATTATTATCTGTCAGTGCCAAGTTTGATTCTTCCACCTGTATATCTGCCTGTTCATCTCCTTCGGCTATTTCCTTATCCAGCAGTGCTGCTGCGCCTGCTGCTATTGCTGCCGAGTCTGTTTTGTCGCCCGTGGTTTCTTGCCCTTTACGTTCTTCGTCCGTAATCTCGACCTTGGTATCTGCCGCCTTCGTGTCGACCGGAAGAATTGTAAGTAGCATCATAATGGCTGTCATAACTGACAGATACTTCCACTTTTTACAAATTGACTTCATAATTACCTTTCTCCGTTCAAACTTTGCAAAAGATTTGTAATTTTTCCGTCGCAAAATCATTGATTTGCAATGAAATTACAGGGTTTTTAAAATCTTATTAACAAAATCTGATACCATTCTTACATATTATACGCAAAATGTTACACAATTGTTAACATTTATTACGATTTTATATATAATACCAGAGAAGAAGCAAATTGTCAAGTTTTTACATTAGGATTCTTTTCGATGAAATTTTTTATACCTCGCGTGCCTTATTGACACACGCTTCTACTGCATCCATTACCGCTGCGCGTAGCCCTTTTTCCTCCAAAACTTTTACTGCCGCTATGGTCGTTCCACCGGGTGAGCAGACCATATCCTTTAATTCTGCGGGATGCCTTCCCGTTTCCAGCAGCAGTTTCGCACTGCCCAGCACCGACTGTGCCGCAAACTCATATGCTTGTTTTCTTGGCATTCCCGCCGCCACCGCCGCATCTGCCATCGCTTCAATAAATAAAAATACATACGCCGGAGAACTGCCTGCCACGCCGATAAAGGCATCCATTAAACGTTCTGGAAGAATACTTGCCTTTCCGAAACTTTCCATTATGGAGAGGACAAGTGCTTTGTCCTGTGGTGTAACCTCCTCTTTTAAGCAAACGCACGTACACCCTTCTCCTACCAAAGCTGGCGTATTTGGCATACACCGTGCCAGACGAAGCGGCGCTGCAAACATCTCCTCAATCCATGCAATCGACCGTCCTGCCGCAATGGAAATTACCAACTTTTCCTGCCTTTTCTCTATTATGAGATCCCGAATTTCGGTAATTACCTCCTGCAAAAATATAGGTTTTACTGCCAAGACAATCACATCTGCCTCATCCGCAGTCTTACGGTTATCCGTTCCTGCCGCTATCCCAAACTGCTCTCGTATCCTCGCCGCAGTCGCCTCTGTTTTACAAGAACCGATAATATCCTGTTTCTGATACAGACCTTTTGTTAAAATCCCCCCAATCATTGCCTGCGCCATATTTCCAAGTCCAATAAAACCAATCTTCATTTTAATCCTCCTCGCCGCTGCCGGCTTACCTCATACATTAAAACCGTTGCTGCCATTGCTGCATTTAACGATTCTGTCTTTCCTGCCATGGGAATGCGTATCCGGCCTGTCGCACAGTCTGCTGTTTCACGCCGCAGCCCTGCCGCTTCATTTCCAATTAAAAACGCCGTTGCACCTGTATAATCTTTTTTGTCATAATCTTCGCTTTGTGACTCCAAGTCCGCCGCATACACCGCCGTTCCATATTGCTGTAACAAAGAAACCGCCTCGCTCGCCTGCCCCACTATATAAAAAGGCACACGATAAATCGACCCCATTGTAGAGCGAATTACTTTCGGATTAAAAATATCTGCGGATTCCTTTGTCATTATAACACCACTGATTCCCGCACCCTCTCCAGCACGCAGAATCGTTCCTAAATTTCCGGGGTCTTGAATATTTTCCAATATCATAAAAAATATTGAGTTTCCATCCGCCAATTGTGTAACCGCCTGCTCCAAAGAATACTGCGGCTGTCGCAGCACCGCCAAGATTCCCTGTGGCGTCTGCGTATCGGAAATTTTTTTATAAGCTTCCTCTGAAACGACCTCATACTTTTGTTTGCTTAACGTATCCATTAGCTGCTTATTTTTACCCCCATTGCCGCTTTTGTCGTTATGCATTTTTTCAAGAAATAATTCTGAAACATAAATTTCCTGTATCCATTCCTTTGGTGCTTCCAGAAACATTTTTATTCCTTCTGCGACAAATACGCCCTCGTCCCTGCGCGCCTTCGCCTTATGCGTCAGTGCCGTGAGCCGCTTTACTTTACTGTTTGTTGTACTTACAATCATATGCCACCTTTTCCATTTCCTTCTTAAAACTATTCAGAAATACTTTTAACAAGAACGCCTAATATATTGTTATTTGCTGTTTTGCGCCTAACAAAATACAATCTGTTATTTTGCAAACAAACGCTTATTCTGTGTCAACAGCTTCTCTGCGATCTCATTCGATGCCATAATCATAAGATGTTCTTTCTCCCGAATAACATAATCTGCTGACGGCATAACGCTCATTTCTTCATCATGCCTTTTTTTAATTCCTAAAATAGAAATCTTATATGTTGCTGCAATATTCGATTCCTTAATGCTTTTGCCAACCCACTCCTTGAGCGGACTCATTTCATAAATACCAAAACCGCCCGGAAGCGCAATATAATCAAAAATATGATCCAAGCTGTAACGCTCCGCCCACTTCTCCGCAATATCCTTCTCAGGATAAATTACCTCATCCGCACCATTGCGCAGCAAAAATTTCGCCTGAATATCCCTTGTTGCTTTGCTGATTACCCGTTTTGCGCCCAGCTCTTTTAATAGGCTAGTCACTTCCAAACTGCTTTGGAAATTTGTCCCAATACAGACAAATACCACGTCAAAATTACCAATCCCAAGGCTTTTAAGCACTTCTTCTTTGGTGCAATCGCCAATTTTGGTACTCGTAGCATATGGTACCATATCCTCGACTTTTTCCTCATTAATATCCATTATCATGACATCATGACCATGCTCTAAGAAATTAATGGCAAGATGATGCCCAAAACGCCCCATGCCAATTACTAATATTGATTTCATACTACTCCCATCCTGCGTTCTATTTTAAATATTTACGCACATTTCATTACAAACTATACTCACGAACGATTAGATTTTCCTTTCTGCACAACACACATTGCCCGCTTATGCAATATGATCTGTGCAGGAATTGGAAAATCTTAACGGTCGTTAGATATCTCTACTACCCAACAATAATTTTCTCCTGCGGCTGACGCACAGAATTAACGGCACTTTTTTGTGCAAAAATCAGTGCAAAAGACAAGCTGCCCAGCCGTCCACAGTACATTAGCACAATCACAATCAGACGTGATATTGTATTTAAGTCCCTTGTGATACCTGTTGTCATTCCCGCAGTGCCGATTGCCGACAATACTTCAAATACTACATCTGTAAGTGCAAGCATTGGCTGCATTCCCATAATAAACATCGCCGCCAGCATAGCCAATGTAAAGTTTATCATAATAACGGCATTTGCCTTTTTTACAACTTCATCTGTCAACCGTCTGCCAAACATATTGATGTCCTCGCGGTTGCCTATCATCGCAATTGCATAAAAAACCAAAACTACAATTGTCGTTGTCTTTACACCGCCCGCTGTTGAGCCAGGGCTTCCACCAATAAACATCAGCATCATTGTCATAAGTTTGCCCGTATTGGAAAGTGATGCTGTATCTACGGTATTAAATCCTGCTGTCCTTGGCGTAACGGAACTAAACAACGCGCCCAAAAAACGTTCCAGCCCATTCATATCCGCAAACACGCCGTTGTGCTCCGATAAAAGGAAAGAAATCGTTCCCACAATCGTTAAAACGATCGTCGTTGTCAGAACAATTTTGGTATGAAGCAGATATTTGTGAAAATGCCATTTGTTACGCATAACGTCATCCCAGACAATAAAACCAATTCCACCAACCAAAATCAATGTACAGAGCACCAGATTTACAACAATATCCCCCTCAAATTCCACAAGCGAAGAATATGCCTCGTGAATGCCCATTAAATCAAATCCCGCATTGCAAAAAGAAGATACTGCATGAAAAATAGAGAAGTAAACACCATTGCGCCAGCCAAAACGCGGAATAAAGCGCGTCGCCAAAAGCACTGCGCCAGTTCCTTCAATTAAAAGTGCACCCTGTACAATTTTTTTCACAAGCCGCACAACACCCGCAATTTCCAGCGTATTAACGCTTTCATGAAGCGTTTCCCGCTCCTGCAGTCCAATGCGCCGTTTTAACAAAACTGAAATATATACGCCGATCGTCATAAATCCCAGTCCACCAACTTGTATCATGCCGAGAATTACCAACTGCCCAAACAATGTCCAATTCTGATATGTGTCTACTACTGCAA
Source organism: uncultured Lachnospiraceae bacterium (assembly GCA_965114465.1). GTDB lineage: Bacteria > Bacillota > Clostridia > Lachnospirales > Lachnospiraceae > COE1. The sequence continues at coordinate 1,644 of CBCOYO010000081.1, read as the reverse complement.
GTCCCGTAACGCACGTTGCAGAAGTTGCCGTAAACAAGGAATTTAACAAATTCCCCCGCCCCGACCGTGTCGCCCCCGGCAGAGTCAGCAGCAACGTTCCAGCCAATATAATCAAAGCAAATCCAAAAGCAATTGTTCTTGTCGTTGACTTTTTCGCAACAATCTTTGGTTTGCTTTTATCCTTCTGTGAAACCTCTTTAATTTTCGGTTGATTAAAAATTTTCATAATAATCCTTATCTTTCCCTACACGCCGCACGACCCATCATATATTGCCTTAACCTCTAATTTCCTCTACATGGGTCTGCGCATAAAACAATCCGGAAATACATTGCTGCATCTCCGGATTTCTATTGTTATTCCTAAAATAATTTTTATTCGGAAAGCTTTCTTGCAATCTCGTACTGATATTCGTCGATGCTCTTTGTCATATTTAAAGCTTCCTCAATATCATAGTCCACAAACTTGCCATGCTTATACGCTACTACACGGTTTGACTGTCCTTGACACAAAATATCCGCCGCATACGCTCCCATAATTGAAGCATAGAAACGATCTTTACAAGTTGGATGTCCGCCGCGCTGCATATAGCCAAGAATCGTTGCTCTTGTTTCTATACCGGTCGCTGCCTCAATCCGTTTCGCCATAGATATTGAATGTCCAATTCCCTCAGCATTAATAATAATATGATGTGTCTTGCCGTGCTTTCTGCTCTTAACAATATTGTTAATTAACTCCTGCTCATTATAATCATATTTTTCAGGAAGCAAAATATCCTCTGCACCGTTTGCAACACCTGTCCAAAGAGCGATATAACCCGCATTGCGCCCCATAACCTCTATAATAGAGCATCTTTCATGAGAGGATGAGGTATCGCGCACCTTATCAATCGCCTCCATAGCGGTATTAATCGCCGTATCAAATCCAATAGTATACTCTGTACAAGCAATATCCAAGTCAATTGTTCCCGGCACACCAATCGTATTAATACCGTTTCTTGCCAATGCCTGTGCGCCGCGGTAAGAACCGTCACCGCCAATAACTACCAAACCATCAATGCCATGCTTGCGACAGATCTCTGCACCACGCGCCTGTCCCTCTGGCTCACGGAACTCATGACAACGCGCTGTACCAAGCAATGTACCGCCTTTCTGGATAATATCAGAAACGCTATGGCGCTCCAAATCCATAATTTCCTCATTAAGCAGACCAAGATATCCTCTTTTAATTCCCTTTACTGCTACGCCGTTTGAAATTGCCTTGCGCACCACCGCACGGATTGCCGCATTCATTCCCGGTGCGTCGCCGCCGCTCGTCAATATTCCAATCGTTTTTATCTCCTTCGCCATTAGTTACCCCTCCTATGCATTATTTTCTTAAAATATATTATATAAAAACATTGCACGTTTTAACCACAACAGTTCTATTTTGCAAAACTGCTGCCTCTACTTTGTCAGCTTGCACTTTCTGCTTTATATAATCTGTATTTTATGCCAAGATATTCCTTTGCATAATTCTTTACTATTTTATACCATTTTATTTTATATTACAATATCATTAGATAAAATTTTATTAAATCAAGGAAATTTTGGTGTAACAGTTCAGGTAGGTCTGCGCATTTACTGCGCTGACCGTAATAAAATGTA
>CBCOYO010000080.1:0-15587 GCA_965114465.1 uncultured Lachnospiraceae bacterium | reverse complement strand
TACCTCCAACCACTACATTTTATTACGGGGCTGTCGCAATAAGCTTTGATGATACTAGATATGGTATAAATCTTAGCACAATGCTACACTATCTTGTATCCGTTTGTCTTAATGCGCAGACCTACCTGAACTGTTACATTAAATATACCTTAAAGTAAAAAAATCTGGTGTAATGTATGGAGTGCCTACATTGCGCCAGATTTTTATTGATAGAAGCATTGCTTTTTGTATTTATTTCGGGTAAAATGGAAAATACTGAATAAAGAGTAGGAAAACATCAATACTGCAAATTGTCATATCTGTAATCAAACAAAACATAAGGAGTATGATAATTTTGAAGATTCATTATATATAAAGAAAGGAACAGAAAAGAATATGAAAATAGCAGTTGCAGGAATTGGATATGTAGGATTGTCGAATGCGATACTTTTGGCGCAGCATAATGAAGTCGTTGCTGTCGATATTTTTCAAGAGAAAGTAGATATGATTAATAACAGGCGTTCTCCTATTGTCGATAAGGAAATTGAAGAATATCTGCAAAAAAAAGAATTGAACCTGCGGGCAACAACAGACGGTGCAGAGGCATATCAAAGCGCAGAGTATATTATTATTGCAACGCCGACAAATTATGATCCAGATATGAATTATTTTGACACCAGTTCCATTGAAAAGGTGATTGACCTTGTTTTGACGGTGAATAAAGAAGCTGTAATGATTATTAAATCCACAGTTCCTGTTGGATATACCAAGAAATTAAAGAAGCGTTACGGTGTGGATAATATTGTATTTTCGCCAGAATTTTTGCGCGAGGGGAAGGCATTGTATGACAATTTATATCCTTCACGGATTATAGTAGGGGAGCAGTCCGAACGTGCGGAGATTTTTGCCAATCTTTTAAAAGAAGGAGCAATGAAAGAGGAGATTCCTACGTTGTTTACCGGATCGACAGAGGCGGAGGCAATTAAGTTATTCGCAAACACATATTTAGCACTGCGTGTGGCGTATTTTAATGAGTTGGATACGTATGCGGAAGTGCGTGGGCTGGATACACAGCAGATTATTCAAGGTGTTTGTCTTGACCCGAGAATTGGGACACATTACAATAATCCTTCTTTTGGCTATGGCGGTTACTGTCTGCCAAAGGATACCAAGCAGCTTCGGGCAAACTTTGCTGATGTGCCGAACAACTTAATTTCTGCAATTGTGGAATCCAATACAACACGCAAGGATCATATTGCGAAAATGATATTGGATAGAAAGCCCTCTAAGGTCGGAATTTACCGCTTGACAATGAAAACAAATTCCGATAATTTCAGACATTCTGCAATTCAGGGAATTATGAAGCGTATTAAGGCAAAAGGTATTGAGGTTGTGGTTTTCGAGCCAACTATGAAAGAGAATAGTTTCTTCCGATCTAGGGTATCGCGGGATTTGGATAGCTTTAAGCAGGAGTGTGATGTAATTATTGCAAACCGTATTACAGAGGATTTGAAGGACGTAAAGGACAAGGTATATACAAGGGATTTATTTGGCAGGGATTAATAGATGCCCCCTTAGCAGGAAATAGATAAGAAAAAAGCTGTCGTTTTAAGGAAATCAGATTCTGTGTTCCTTAGAGCGGCAGTTTTTTGTTATCGAAAGAATTTCGTAAGATTTAGTCAACAGTTTTGAAAAACAAAGCCGTTATAATAGAACTATCAAAGTAACAGTTCAGGTAGGTCTGCGCATTTACTGCGCTGACCGTAATAAAATGTAGTGGTTGGAAGTATCCAGCCCATAGCAAAGCGATTTCCAATGGCTGGATACATAACAGTTCAATGGGTTATCTGAATTGTTACCTATCAAATAGAAAACAAATAGAAAAACAAACCGAGGAGGCGTTTCAATGTCTTATATTTTACAGACCAATCATTTAACAAAAACGATTCATGGAAAAGATTTAGTGAAAAATGCAGATATCCATGTGGAGAAAGGAACGATTTACGGCTTTTTAGGGCCAAATGGCGCGGGGAAGACGACAATTATGAAAATGATTACGAATCTCTGGAAGCCTACAGACGGATCTATCGAAATTTTTGGAGAAACACTGACGGCAAAGTCGTATTATCTGCTCAAACGAATGGGGAATATTATTGAGTTTCCTGTGTTTTATGAACATATGAGTGGTATAGAAAATTTAAAACTGCACAGTGAATATATGGGATACTATCATTCTAATAATATCGAACAGACATTGGAGCTGCTTTCGCTGTCGGATGCGGGGAATAAGCCGGTAAAACAGTATTCTCTTGGTATGAAACAGCGTTTGGGGATTGCGCGTGCGGTTCTTTGCAAGCCGGAACTATTAATTCTTGACGAGCCGACAAACGGTTTAGACCCTGCCGGTATGAAGCAACTAAGGGATTTATTTCGCCGGCTGTGCACGGAGTATGGGATAACAATCATGATATCCAGTCATATCTTATCTGAGGTGGAGAGTATTGCAGATACGATTGGTATTATCCATCACGGTATTATGAAAAACGAGATTGCAATGAAAGAAATTACTGAGCAGAATACAGAATATATTGCGCTTAGTGTAGGCAATACGCAGAAGGCGGCATATATACTGGCAGAAATGGGGTTAGAGCGGTTTAAAATTGTGGATGAGCAAAATATCCGTATTTACGATACTCGTATGACCATACAGGAATTATCAAAAACGCTGGCATTGCATCAAGTAGAACTGCTGGCGATTGGACAGAAAGCGGAAAGTTTGGAGGATTATTTCTTAAAGTTAACACAGGAATCGGGAAATGAAAGATAGGCATGCTTGGAAAGAAAGGAGATTAAAAAGAAATGTTTAAGTTAATTCGATTAGAATGGAAGAAAAATAATATTGGAAAATATGTTTTGTATGCGTTTATAACATCTGTATTGCTTTTGCTTATGGTTTTAATGGTTGCAGGAGAAATGGAATCAAAGGAAACCAGACGAAGTTATGGAAAAAGTATGTTGATTCCCTGTGTGGATATGTTTACAAATCTTGCGTATATCTTGTTTACGAGTGTTATGATTGCAGGATTTTGTGTCAGCCCTTATCAAAACAGAACAATTAATTTAATTTTTTCGTATCCGGTCAGCCGCAGAAAATTAGTCTTGGCGCAGATAGCATCTGTATGGATATTTAACTTTATTGCGCTGGTATTATCCAAAATCTGCTTCTACGGTACATTAGCGGCAGCTAGTCCATATATGCATATTGCGACGGAAAATCTTCCATTAAGAAGCGGGGAATTTTATGCGGATATTTTAGCAGGTTCTGCAGCGATGGTTAGCATCGGTTTCCTTGCGCTTCCAGTCGGGCTGTGGATGAAATCATCAAAGGCAGCAATTATTACTGGAGTGTTGATTGTCTGCTTTACACAAGGAAATATTGGTTCTTATACATTAATGTATAATCTTCCGTTTTACTGTGTGCTGATTTGTCTGTCGGCAGCAGCAATTATCAGCGTTATCTGTACAGTTGAAAGCAGGGATGTAGCATAGGGTGATAGAAAAGTATGGACTGTTACAGAAAAGCTATAGTAAAGTTTGTATACTACATAACGCCAGAATTTACCGTTCTGCATTGGTTAAACGTATATGGCTGGTATTATGTAGTTAGGTTACTCAGAAATATTAACTGTTAAGCAGTTATAAATCAATATTAGACAAATCACATAAGTTAATACAGCTTTTAAAATTAATCTATCTAATACCAGTGCGCCGCATAACTATGGTTGCATGGAAAAGTATAACAAGTGTGCCGCATAACTATGTTTGCACGGAAAAGTATTGTGCATTTTGCAAAGCAAAAATTTGTTCAATGGCAAATATCATTAAAGGGGGTTCATCACAGTAGCAGGTGAACTCTTTTTTGTGTTTCTTAATGCTGCTGATAGAGAGCGCTTGAGATATATAAGAGCGCTTATTTAAAGTTTTTCCCAAAATATGCCGATATATTATAATAATAGACAACAATAGTTGTTAACGATCATTCCTTAATGGCATTTGCCGCTTGATAAGGGGGAATCAATATGGTTATAGGGGTCGGCAGTAATTATTCTAATAAAACAAAGACAGTACGAGAGATAAAGGATACGCAGGGAAAAGTTGTAGGAAGGATAACGATATCGAAACCAAAAAGCAAGACAGTGCGGAAAAAACGTCTTCCTTATAATTTCAGAAAAATTTCCAATCAAATCGTGATGTCAAAAACAGCCAATTCCGCAAGGGCAGCAATGTCGAGCGCGCGTCGGGTGACATTATTATTAAAAGAAAAGATGCGATCGAGCGATTATAGTGATGAAGAATTAAAAGATGCAATTATCCATGCTAGGAAAATGGAGCGGATAGCTAAAAAGCGTGTGAAAAATATGGAAGCGGAAGAACGCGCTGCGCAGAGCGGCGTTTATATTTTGGAACTAGAAGAGGAGGAAACTTCGGAATCCGAGCGTGCAGAGGAAGAGCAGCAGGAGGCAGGATTAAGCCAAGAGGAATTAGAGAAAATGATGCAGGAACTTGAGTCCTTAATGGAGGAGTCTATGGAGGAACTTGAGGAGGCAGCAGGGTTGGATGATTTTATGGATGGCATGATGTGTGTTGTGCAGAAAGATATGGAACCAGAAGACCTTGAGCAATTAAAAAAAAAGCATCGTGCACAAGAACTACAGGAAATAATGGAAGCCGATATGAAGTATTTAAAGGCATTGTTTAATCGTTTGGAACGGGAAAAGCGGGAGGGTGCTAGTGGAAGCAGCAATAATGGCAGCAGTCCTAGTGCACAGAGTACACAGAGCGATTCTGCGCGCGGTGTATCGCTGCAGCTTGCGGGTACGGAAATTCCTGTGGAACAAACGGCGGAAGTGCCGGCTGCCGCAATTGCGGAGGGGGCAAGTGTGGATATTGTTTTGTGATATATGCATGAGTGATAAAGATAAAGATTCTTTTAAGTCGGCATTTTTGGCAAATATTAAGGTATTTAATGAGGTTTTACTAGTATAGATTACGAAAAAATTAAGAAAAATCTAAGGGAATTTGTCAAACAATTAAGAATCCGTACATGGAATATTCACATAATTAAGATATAATCGACCTATTAAAGTAAAAAAAGGTCGAATGGAGGTTCGAGATGGATAACAGAACAGAGTATACATTAAGCATGGAGCATTATACGCAGTTTCGGGATTTAATGATGGAGTATGAATGCGCCATGCTGGAAGTACAGACAAAACTTGAAGTACTAAACAAGGAACTTTCTTTATTACATAGCAGGAATCCGTTTGAGTCTATAAAAAGCAGACTGAAATCGCCAGAGAGTATTTTCGGAAAACTGGATAGAAATGGGCTTGCGCACTCGGTGGAAAATATTGAAAAATGTTTAAATGATATTGCAGGTATTCGCGTGATATGTTCGTTTACGGAGGATATCTATATGCTGGTGGATTGTCTAGTGGCACAGGATGATATTGTGTTGGTGAAAAAGAAAGACTATATCGCACATCCAAAACCTAACGGATATCGTAGCCTTCATGTAATATTAGATATTCCGATATTTTTAACAAATGAAAAGAAACATATGCGTGTGGAAGTTCAGTTTCGGACTATTGCAATGGATTTTTGGGCAAGTTTGGAACATAAGCTGAAATATAAAAAAAATATCGAAAATGCAGAAAGTATATCAGAAGAATTGCGGTACTGTTCGGACATTATTAGTCAACTTGACCGCCGTATGGAACAGATACGAAAACGGATTGATAAAAACGAAACATATGCTTTAACTGGAATTTTACCAACAAATCTTGGATAAAAATTCAAAAGACTGCCTTTCAAGGATTGCAAAAAAGAGCCGATAGTGCTAGTATTATTGCAGTGCCATAGGAGAAAGGAACTATAAACAATGAATATTCAAATGCAAATCAGCGGTTTAATTATTATGTTTTTGCTGCTGTATTTTTATAAACGTCATGAAACAATGGGGCTGTATACCGAACAGCTTTTTGGGAAAGCGCTTTATATTACAATTATTTGTCTGATATTGGATATTATTTCGATTGCGTTAATTGCGAAACAGGAACTATTTCCGATGCGGGCAGTGAAAATAGAATGTAAGGCATATCTCGCATCCTTGATTTTAAATGGATATATGGCATTAAATTATGCAAGTGCGGATACGCATAATTTAACGAAGGTAAATAAATTAATACGAAAATGTGGCTGGGTAGTTGGAGCATATTGTCTGCTCGTAATGGTGCTGCCAGTAGAATTGTTCCGTGAGGGTAGAACGGTTTATACATATGGGCCAGCGTGCAGCGCAACGTATATTGGTGCTTTATCTATGATTTTAGGCACGGTTTTTATTGTGTTCCGGCATGGGAAGCTGATGAACCCGAAGCGGCGCAGAGCAATTCGTCTATGGATGGGCATATGGATAGCAGCGGCGTTAATACAGTTTCTTAACAGCCAGCTTCTGCTAGTTGGCTTTGCCAGTGCCATGGGAATGGTGATTCTGTTTTTTGAATTGGAAAATCCTGATGCAAATATTGACCGTAGAACAGGTTTTTTTAATAGTTTTGCATTTGCGGAATATTTGAAACAGAAATACCGCGAGGGTGCAGAACTTAGTGGAATGCTGGTGACCTTTGAGGATTCACATACGAGAAGTGTACCAACAGACCAAGTGGAGGCAGCAATGTTAGAGATTGCAGCTTTTATGCGGCGTATACCAGAGGCAAGGATTTTTAAGACAGATGATAAAGAGTTTACATTGGTGTTAGAATCGCGTGAAGCATTGGAGAGGGCATTTCGTATTGTTGATGAACGGTTTCAGGGCAGTTGGTTGGAATTTGATAAAAATCGCCCTAATATTTCTCTACAGCCCTATTATGTCAAGGTTCCGTCAGGAAAAGTGGCAAAGGATGCTGCGGAAATGCTGGGGATGCTGAAATATTTTCGAATACACTGTATGGATTCACCGGAAAACCGTGTTCTTGTTGTAGATGAGGCAAATGCAGCGAAAAAGCGTGCGCGGGAGGAGATGCTGCGAACAATCCTTGTGGCAATGGAAGAGGATCGCGTGGAGGTGTTTTTTCAACCGATTTATGCCACGGCTGAGAAAAAATTTGTATCTGCGGAAGCGCTTGTTCGTATCCGCAATACAGATGGTTCGATTATTCCGCCGGGGTTGTTTATTCCGGTGGCGGAAGAAACCGGAATGATTTCAAGAATTGGGGAACGTGTGTTTGAAAAAACCTGTCAGTTTATTAAAGAGCACAATATTGAGCAGTATGGTATTGCATATCTTGAAGTAAATTTATCGGTGGTGCAATGCGAGAGCAAGACGCTGGCGGAAACCTATATTGGCATTATGGACAAGTATCAGATTGACCCAAAGCTGGTCAATCTGGAAATTACGGAGTCGGCGTCAATAGTACGCAAAAAGACACTGTTAAAAAATATGAATACTTTGATCGATTATGGGGTATCGTTTTCGTTGGATGATTTTGGAAACGGGCAATCGAATCTGAATTATATTGTAGATATGCCGGTAAAGATTGTGAAGTTTGACCGTGATATGACACAGGCTTATTTTGAGAATAAGAAAGCACAGTTTGTTCTTAAAGCGGCAATGAACATGATTCATGATATGCATTTGCATGTGGTATCAGAGGGCGTGGAAACCGCAGAACAGCTTGCAGCGCTGGAACAGCTTGGAATTGATTATGTGCAGGGATATTATTTCTCGAAACCAATTGAGGCACGTGCATTTATTGAATTTTTGAAAGTAAAAAATGGATAACGAAATGCGAAAATAGAGAAAGATAACGGCTTTCTGGAATAACGGAGAACGTTTTAATGAAGCGCAGGGACTTTCAGAAATTTAGTCAGTAAAAAGGTATAAAATATTTTTCGCTAATTATAAAACCAGTGGTTTAATTATTGACATTGATATTACTTTGTCATATAATTAAACCACTGGTTTGATTTTTGCGAGGAGGGATAGTATGGCAAGAAGAAAGAAAGAACTGCAAAGTGTGCATAGAAAAAATATTTCAATGGCTGCGGAGCAGTTATTTATGAAAAATGGGATAGAAAATACATCCATGAATGATATTGCGAAAGTATCTGGCTATAGCAAAGCTTCTTTGTATGTATACTTTAAAAATAAGGAGGAACTTGTTGGAATATTAGTGTTGGAAAGTATGCAGAAATTATATGATGCTATCGCGTTTGCTTTAGAACAAAGCCATGATACAAAAGAACGCTACCAAAAAATTTGCTATGCTTTGGTAAAATATCAAGAAGAATACCCTTTTTATTTTAAAATGGTGCTGGAAACGATTCGGATAGATTTTGAAACAACCAATTTTTTGCCAGAAGAAAAAGAAACGTTTATTATTGGGGAACAAATTAATGATTTATTGTCAGATTTTTTGAAAGATGGAATCAATAAAGGAGATTTTCGATCTGATATGGAAATTATGCCAACCATATTTTCTTTTTGGGGAATGCTGGCTGGTCTAATCCAAATAGCAGCAAATAAGGAAGCGTATATTGAGCAATCTATGAAAAAAAGCAAGATGGAATTTCTTTTATATGGCTTTGAATTACTTTATTATTCTGTAATTGTTAAAAGATGAAATGGGTAAAGGTAAACAATTGCTTATATTGAAAAACGTTGGAGAAGAATACGTTTGGAGGAAAAGTGGCAATGGAAGAAACGCAAACTTTTCCAAAGCCAAGGCTCTCTAAGAAAGCATGGTTATAAAACGTAACAGTTCATCCATGTACAATTAATTCTAAAGTGGGGTATTCAAATGGGAATAATTTCTGGGATTTTATGTGTTGTTTGCTTTTGTCTATTATCGGCAAAAGCAGTAACCGCAAAACTGCATATAAAAAAGATTGATAAAATACTGATGAAAATGCATAAACCGATTAGCGCATTGCTAATTGCCTTGTGTTGTGTACATATTTTTTGTGCTCTTCCCCTATTAAAAAATCGCAGTTTATTTGTGGTAATTTCAGGAATTACGAATACTGTGTTTATGATTTCGCTAATTTGTTTCTGCCATATAATAAAAAATAGAAAGAAAAAAATAATGTGGCATAGGATATGGACAATTCTTATGGCAGTCGGTATTATGGGACATTTTGCGGCATATATTGTAGATTTTAATCATTATCAAATGAATATCGCAAATATAGAAATACAAGAGGTTGACTTAGAAAATGTGGAAGATGGAGTCTATATAGGGACGTGCGATGTGGGTTATATCTATGCTAAAGTAGAAGTTGAAATTATAGAGGGTAAGATCGTTTCCCTTAATCTTTTGGAACACAGGAACGAGCGAGGTAAACGAGCAGAGAATATAATTGATATAGTATTATCAGAGCAGAAAATTGATGTAGATGCAATAAGCGGGGCTACAAATTCTAGCAATGTGATAAAAAAAGCAATTGAAAATGCAATCAAAACATTTGACAATTTTTAATGGAATTGTGCAAGGGTTTATGGTACGATAATGTCAGCAAACAATTTGGTAATAGTAGTTCGAGCGAAAATGTGGTAATTGGTTACAGTCTAGCCTAGGGGCTGTCGCATTTAGGAAAACAGATACAAGTTATAGTACTGCATTGTGTTTTGCACTATATCTTGCATATTTAAAACTTATTGCGACAGCCCCGTAAAACACACAGTGGTTGAGATGCATCAAGCCATGGCATATGGCTATGACATCACGAAGCGATTTTCGTATGGTTTGATGCATATATTATATCAGGAGGTCAAAGGCTGAACTGTTACGGTAATGGATAAAATATGGGAGGTTGCTTATGCGCAGTGAAGAAAAAATGTATGAATTGATTATGAATATTGCAAAGGCAGACGACAGGGTTGCAGCAGTATATATGAATGGTTCACGCACCAATCCGAATGTTCCGAAAGATATTTTTCAGGACTATGATATTGTGTATGTGGTGCGGGAAACCAAGTCATTTATTGAAGATAAGGAATGGATACATAAGTTCGGCAAGATTTTGTATATGCAGTATCCTGATGAAAGCCCAGATTATCCAAATGATAAGAAAAATCATTATGGCTGGCTGATGCAGTTTGAAGACGGTGTCCGAATGGATCTTACTATACAGACAATTTCATTTGCCAAAGAGCATATTTATGATGATAAGCTTTGCCGGATTTTACTGGATAAAGAAGATATTCTACCAGCAATGCCAGATGCAACAGATAGGGATTATTATGTAAAAAAACCTACCGAAGCGCAGTTTTGGGCGTGTACCAATGAATTTTGGTGGTGCAGCAACAATATCGCCAAGGGATTGTGGCGCGAGGAGATGCCTTATGTGCAGGATATGACTAATTTTGTAGTTCGCAAGCAGTTAGAAAAGATGCTCTCGTGGAAAGTTGGTATCAAGACAGATTTTCAGGTTAGTGTTGGAAAGTCTGCAAAGTACTTGTATAGGTGGCTGGAGCCAGACGAGTATCAAGGGTACTTAAATACATATTTTGGTGGAAATATTGCGGAAGCCTGGACGGCGGTACTGCATATGTGTGATTTGTTTGAGCAGACAGCAGTGTATGTGGGAAGCAGGCTGGGATATCCCTATAATGCTGCGGAAGGGAAAGCGGCTAGGGGATTTCTTGAACAGGTGCAGAAATTGCCGAAGGACGCAAAGAATATTTAGGAGAGTAGTAGGAAAGGATAGGATGATATGTATATGTTTGTTAGTATGATGTTTACTATTGTGATGATGATTTTTGTAATTGCTATTTCTGTTGCTGTGATTGTTACACGGAGCAAGTATAAAAATAAATCAAATGCAGGAGCTTTTTTCTTTGAAAATAATTGCATGGTATTAAATACAGGAATACCATATGCGATTCCTTATGATGAAATTGATAGAGTGGAACTGCATTATAGTGCATGGGAATTGAAATATAAATTATCTTATGATTTAATTGTAAAAGTTAAGAAAAAGTCTGGAAAAACAAAGATAACGTTCTATAAGGGGTTTCGAACAGCCAAGTTAGCAACACCATTTGATATGGAAGCTGCTCTGAAAGAAAAAGGCATTTGCTGTGTTATGATGGAAAAATAAAGAAAATGGTATAACAGAAACTAAGAATAAATACTGGGGAAACTTTTAAATTTTTGGAGGTATTATACGGATAAACATTATCTACAATATTTTTCAGGAAGGGTTTTGAGATATGGAAAGCAGATTAGTAGTGAATCTTGGTGTGCAGCGATTTGATAAATTACGGGAAGAACATAAGTTTTATGTAGATAAGACAGATTTTATCAGAGAGTGGTGGGAGTATGGTTCGGAAGTAACGCTGATTACACGACCACGCAGGTTTGGAAAAACCTTAAATATGAGTATGCTTGCATGTTTTTTTTCCAATCGGTATGCGGGCAGAGGAGATTTATTTGAAGGGCTTTCGATTTGGGAGGAAAAAGTTTCTAAGCAGGAGGATTCAATACAAGATATTTTTCGGCAAGATGTTTCCGGACAAGATACTTCCATAGAAGTTTATAAGTACAGACATCTGCAAGGAATGTTTCCAGTGGTATTTTTAAGTTTTGCACCTATTAAGACAGGGAAGATTGATGAAATGAAAACGGTAGTAAAAATAGTTATTGCCGATTTATATGGAACGTTTAAAGATATTATAAAATCAGAAGTATTTGACGATAATGACAGGAGCGCTTTTGCAGAAGTCAATAAGGATATGGAGGATGCAGTAGCTTATACAGCAGTGAATCGTCTTTGCGGCTTTTTGAAAAGATATTATCACAAAGATGTAATTGTGATCTTAGATGAATATGATACGCCAATGCAGGAGGCATGGCTGGCAGGAACATGGGATGAAACGGTTGATTTTTTCCGTAATTTTTTTAATCATACTTTTAAGACAAATGGTTGTTTATTTCGAGGGATTATTACAGGGATTACAAGAGTTTCTAAGGAAAGTATTTTTTCGGATTTAAATAATTTGGATGTGATTACGACAACTTCTGGTGCGTATGCGGATGCATTTGGATTTACGCAGGAGGAAGTATTTGCGGCATTGGAACGTGCAGGTCTTGGCAGTGAGAAGGAAGGGGTAAAACAGTGGTATAACGGCTTTTCGTTTGGACGATATACAGATATTTATAACCCGTGGTCGATTGCATCTTTTATCAGCAAAAAGGGTGAATATAGGGCTTATTGGGCAAATACGAGTGGAAATGAGCTTGTAAGTACATTGGTGCAGCGCGGCAATGCTGATGTGAAGCAGACAATGGAATCTCTTTTGCAAGGAAATTGTTTTCAAACAGAACTGGATGAACAGATTGTATTTCATAATTTGAAGGGCAGCGCAAATGCAGTTTGGAGTCTGCTGCTTGCAACGGGTTATCTTAAAGTAGAGAAATTGGAGTATATCGGCATACGAAAGAAAGCAATGTATACGCTTGCCCTTACAAATATGGAAGTCATTAATATGTTTGAAAATATGGTGAAAGGATGGTTTCGGGAAGCGGCGGAAGTATCGTATAATCGTTTTATCAAGGCACTGCTGCTCAATGATGTTGAAGCTATGAATGAGTTTATCAATAAAGTTGCGCTGCATAGTTTTTCTAGTTTTGATATAGCGAATGGTGTATCTGATGATGATGCGCCGGAGCGTTTTTATCATGGGTTTGTGCTGGGGCTGATTGTTGAACTTGAGGGCAGATTTCGGATTACATCGAATCGGGAAAGCGGGTTCGGGCGTTATGATATTATGATAACGCCGTTTGATCGGAAACAGGACTGTGCATATATTATTGAATTTAAAGTGCACAAGCCTAGACGGGAAAAAAATTTAGAGGAAACCGTAGCAAATGCGCTTTCTCAAATAGAAAAAAAGCAGTATGAAACTGTGTTGACTGCGGAAGGATTTGAGCCGGAACAGATACGCAAGTATGGATTTGCTTTTTATGGGAAAGAGTGTTTGATTGGTTAAGATATCGCTTGAAATAATTGTAAAAAGATTTTGCGGGCATTTTCCTTTGGATGCCTAAGTATAAAAAAACACTTTAGTTTGCTAAAGTGTTTTTTTATTACTACTCTATATAACACTATATCATAATTTAAAATATAAGTCTAGTAATTTTTTTATTAAATATTATACTAAATATATCCTAAACGTAACAGTTCAGATAACCCATTGAACTGTTACGTATCCAGCCATTGGAAATCGCTTCGCGATGGGCTGGATACCTCCAACCATTACATTTTATTACGGTCAGCGCAGTAAATGCGCAGACCTACCTGAACTGTTACTCCTAAACAGCAATATTGGCAAACGTTTGTAAGTATTATTTGATAAAGTAGAATGGCTCGAAATGGGTAGAAAGGTATGGTAAAACATGGCAGAAACGAATCAAAAGAAGTCGAAGGAATGGCAGGCAGAGGAGCGGCATTTAAAGGAGTGCCGTGCGTTGATTGCAGCGAATGTAGCGGAATATGAGCGACAGCTAGAAGAACGCCGCAAGGAAACAAAGGCATTGTTTGACGAAGTGCAGAGCGGGAATGTGGAGTTGTATGATCAGCTAGTGACATCCCGCAGCCTGGAGGAGCATAGTTTTAATCAATTGCACAAAAACACGGAGGCATATGGCAGACCTTTTTTTGGAAGAATTGATTATAAAAACCTTGATGAAAAACTTTTTGAGTCTATTTATATCGGTAAGCATGGTGTTTTGCGGGATAAAACGACAGTGGAGGTTGTGGACTGGCGTGCGCCGATTGCTTCGGTTTATTATGAAAATGAGTTAGGCGAAGGGTTTTATGAGATACCGGACAGCAGTACAGATGGTAGGGGGAAGCCGTTACAATATCGCATTGATTTAAGTTTAAAGCGGACATTTGATATTGAGGAGGGGGTGCTGCAAGGGTTTTATGACAGTGATGTTGCGGCAAACGACGAACTTTTAGTAAAGTATCTTAGCAAAAACAGGGATGCAGTTCTGGGGGACATTATAGCCACGATTCAGAAAGAGCAAAATGAAATTATCCGTGAAAGCCCATTCCGCAATATTATTGTGCAGGGGGTGGCAGGAAGCGGTAAGACAACCGTTGCAATGCACCGCATTTCCTATATTATGTACAACTATAAGGAGCGTTTTACTTCCAATGAATTTTGCATTGTTGGCGGGAGCGATATTTTAATTGATTATATTACAGGTGGTTTGCCAGAATTGGATGTCTATGATATTAAACATATGCGTATGGATGAAATATTGACGCACCTTTTGCACAGCGAATGGAAGAAAAAGTTTAAGCTGGTTTCGCTGCCTGTAAATCAGGCATGGAAAAGCAAGATGCTTTTTGCAAAGGAGCTGGAAAACTATATGCAGCAGCTTCGCAACCGTATTTTGGCGAATTGTGTAGTATACGACGAAGAAATCGGTATGCTTTTGTCACAAAAAAATAATGACGATTTTATTAACGGAAATCCTAAATATTCGATTAACAAGCTGTTGGTAACACTTGATGAGAGGCTGCGCAACCGTATAAAGATTCAGTGCATGGGGCGTGAGGAAGTCGGGATTTATAAGCGGAAGTTAGTACAGTACAAAAATTATTTTAGTTCCTATTGTTATAAGGGAAACGTTGTGAGTCTATACTTAAATTTTTTGGAGATGTATGGTGCAGAATACTATATAGATATGACACCTGTGTCAGAAAAAATACAGCATGGTATTTTTGATGTCTATGATGTGGCAGCGATGTTGATTATTTATTATAGGGCATTGCAGAAAAAACCTGATGAGGAATTTGGACAAATCTTTATTGATGAGGCGCAGGATTTTGGTCCAATTGTGTATTATGCGCTGCGGACAGTATTGCCGGAATGCTTTTTTACAATTATGGGAGATGTTTCTCAGAATGTTAACTATGAATATGGTATGAACGACTGGCGGGATATGACACAAAAAATCTTCCATTCCAAGGAAGACGCATTCCATGTTTTGGCGAAAAGTTACCGCAATACAATTGAAATTTCAGATTTCGCAGGAAAAATACTGCGCAGCGCATCGAAAGGAGCCTATCAGATCGAGCCGGTTATTCGACATGGAGAGCCTGTGCACTTTTTGGAAAGTATATCGAGTGAGGAGGCAGCAGGCATCTGTGTGGAAACCATTCAAGAGATGAAAGAAAAAGGGTATGAAACCATGGCAGTAATTTGTTTTTCGGATGAGGATAAAGAAATTGTAACACTGCGACTAAGCCGTCAAATAACGTTGATAGATGCACAAAACAGCGGTTTTAGCAAGGGGGTGCTGGTGCTGACCGTTCCTGAAACGAAAGGATTAGAGTTTGACTGTGTGCTGCTGTGGAAACCAGATTTAACAGGATATCGCGATAATCCAAGGCTTGCCAAGCTGCTCTATGTAGCGGCAACGAGAGCGCTGCATGAGTTATTTATTGTGCAGTAAGAGATTTTTTGCTCTTAGACTGAACGGTGTAACAGTTCAGATAACCCATTGAACTGTTACGTATCCAGCCATTGGAAA
>CBCOYO010000079.1:0-15605 GCA_965114465.1 uncultured Lachnospiraceae bacterium | reverse complement strand
TTTGCCCGTTTTTATTCCCCAATATTTTAGCATAAAGAAGTAAAAATTTCAAAGAGAAAATTGTTAAATTTTATCATATTTTCGCCAATTCTTTCGCCCTCTCCAGTGCTTTATCAATATGTGAACAGAAATTTTTTTCTCCGATCTGCTTCGTAAATCCCGCTTTATCCATCACACTTTTTGGCTGCTCGTTTACATGGGAAAGAATTATCTTAATCCCTTTCCCCTCATACTTTTCATAAAGCTGCTCTAACGAATGCATTGCGGTCGCATCAATCGCATTCACACTTCGCATACGCAAAATTAAACATTTCGTATCTTCATTTACCGAAATTTTTAAAATCTTGTCTGCTGCTGCAAAGAACATCGGCCCTGAAATTTCATAGACAAGTGTATGCTCTGGCACTACTCTTAGAGAAATGCTGTCAGGGTCGTCCTCATCATCCACATATTTCCAGCCCTCAACTTCGGTCACATCGCTCATGCGCTTCATAAATAATATTGCGGCAAGCAAAATTCCAGCCTCAATCGCTACCACAAGATCAAATACTACCGTCAGCACAAATGTAACCACTAACACAATAATATCACTTTTGGGCGAAGACTTGCATAAACCTACAAACGTTCTCCAACCACACATATTATAGGCAACCATAAATAATATTGCAGCGATACAAGGCATAGGAATCAGTGCAGCATAAGGCATTAGCACAACCAAAATCAACACCAGTACAATTGCATGTACCATACCCGCAATCGGTGTGCGTCCGCCGTTCTTGATATTTGCTGCCGTTCTGGCAATTGCCCCCGTTGCTGGAATCCCGCCAAACAAAGCTGAACCAATATTTCCGATTCCCTGTGCAATCAGTTCCATATTAGAACGATGCTTCGAGTTAATCATGCTATCCGCCACCACACAGGAAAGCAGGGATTCAATCGCTGCCAAAATCGCAATCGTAAAGGCATCTGGAAAAATTCCTTTCACATCCGCCAGTGAAAATGACGGCATATGAAAATGCGGCAATTGGTTGCTGATTGTATATAAATCACCGATTGTATTGACATTCATATGTAAAAACTGCACCATTAAAATTCCCACAATTACCGCAATCAGCGAACCCGGAATCGTTTTATTAATATATGGCCATACAATTAAAATTGCAAGACAAACTATGCCAACAACCAGCGCCTGCCAATTGATAGAAGCAATATTTTTCACGACAGCTTCCAACTTTTCCATTGTTTCAATCGTCACTGTTCCAGCCGGATAAGTCAAGCCCAGAAAATCCTTTACTTGACCAATCGCAATCGTTACCGCAATTCCCGCCGTAAAACCTGTTGTTATTGTATAAGGAATATACTTAATTAAATTTCCCAGCCGCAAAAATCCCATTGTGACCAAAATAATTCCTGCAAGAACGGTGGCAAGAATCAGCCCATCCATTCCCTTCTGTGCAACAATTCCCGCAACAATCGTTGCAAACGCCGCTGTTGGCCCTGCAATCTGCACACGGCTGCCACCCAAAAAGGAAATTAAAAATCCTGCAATAATTGCTGTATAAATACCCTGCTCAGGCCCTACTCCCGACGCAAGTGCAAGCGCAATCGACAATGGCAGCGCAATAATTGCAACAATAATTCCCGCAATCACATCTTTTACAAACTGTTCTTTTGTGTACGTTTTCATCACAGAAAACAGCTTTGGTTTTAACTTTTCCATAAAATCTCCTCCTAAAATTATCACTTTTATACCCACGAACAACAAATTTCACCATATCGTTCATCCGTATATATTCTTAAAATAATATAAATATTTTAATAAAAGCCTATTATACTGCAAACCGCCAGAATTTACAGTGATGCCGTCAGGAAAGTACATGACTGGCGGTTCGCAGTCTGGTTGTACTGTAAATTTAATCGGTGTGCAGTATAAATAATAGTACGAAATTTTATTTTTTTCAAGGAAAAGTTTTATAATTCTTAAATTATTTGCTGTCATTCGTAACTGCTTATTCCTTTTTAGTAACACGTAAAAATCCAAGCAAAATCGCTTCGTGATATCAAAATCATAGAATAGGGCTTTATGCATCTCAATGCTGTTACAATAAGCTTTATTTATACAAAAATGCATCCTCAAAAAAATGACAATGTTATTTATTTCCAACTTACTGTGCCACAACCTGCTCGCCAATATAATAAAATCCATGTGCTTCGGTTAATTTGACGTCCACAAGTGTTCCAATTAAAGAAGGTGCTCCTTTAAAGTGCACAATTGTATTATTTGATAATCTGCCTGTTACAAGCGAAGCGTCATGTTCATTTATTTCTTCCACAAGAACACGGTGCACTTCTCCTTTCAGCCTTCCTACACGACTCCTTGCAGTTTCCTGCACCACCTTTAGCAGTTTATCAAAATTTGCTTTAATCTCCTCATCACTTGTAGGATTGGGCATTGCAGCAGCAGGCGTTCCTGTGCGCTTTGAATAAATAAACGTAAATGCATTGTCATACTGTACCTCACGGACAACTGCAATCGTTTCCTCCACATCCTCCGCCGTTTCCCCCGGAAATCCCACAATTATATCCGTAGTCAGCGAAATATCTGGTATTTCCTGTCTGATTTTATGCGCAAGTGCCAAATACTGCTCCTTGGTATAGCTTCTGTTCATTGCCTTTAAAATTCTTGTAGAGCCTGCCTGTAATGGTAAATGCAGATGACGGCAGATTTTCTTGGAATTTTTCATTACTTCTATTAAATCGTCCGACAAATCTTTTGGATGTGAGGTCATAAATCGTATTCGTTCCAGTCCCTCTATCTGTTCCACCTCTTGCAAAAGCTGCGCAAAGCTTATTGGCTTCTCAAGATTTTTTCCATACGAATTGACGTTCTGCCCTAACAGCATAACCTCCACAACACCCTCCGAAACCAACCGTTCAATTTCCCGAATAATATCCCGCGGATTGCGGCTGCGCTCCCGTCCACGCACATAGGGCACAATACAATAACTGCAAAAATTATTGCAGCCATACATAATATTAACTCCTGATTTAAACGGGTACTTCCGCTCTGCCGGCAAATCCTCCACAATTTTATCAGATTCTTTCCATATATCAATCACCATGCGTTCCGATTGATACATCGTAAAAAACAATTCCGCGAATTTGTAAATATTGTGCGTTCCAAAAATTAAATCCACAAAAGAATAGCTCTTTTGAATTTTCTCAATTACAGACGGCTCCTGCATCATACAGCCACACAGCGCAACTTTTTTATTGGGATTTTTCTTTTTCATGCTGTTCATAAGTCCCAGCCTGCCGTAAACACGCTGGTTTGCATTATCACGCACTGTACAGGTATTGTATAAAACAAAGTCCGCAGATTCTTCCTCAATCACCGCAAAGCCGATTTTCTTTAAAATACCAGCAATTTTTTCGCTGTCCTTTGCATTCATTTGACAGCCAAAAGTCTGAATGGAAGCGGTCGGAAAGCATCTGTTTTTTTGTTCAAACACTCGAACCCACTCGCGGCATTTTGCCATAAAATAATATTGGCGGGCAGGTTCGTCTGTAGGCGGTTCTAAAGTTACATCTATTTTATCTAAATCAATTTCGTTATACATTTCTCTTGACTTTTTTCCTTTCTATCATATAATAAAAACAAGAAATGAGTTTTTAACCGTACAGCCTATGGTTCAAGCGGGGTACTCGTTTTTTTTTATTTATGATGTCATATAAATACAATTTCCCATCCACCGCATGTCTTATAACAAGTTCCACATAAGACACATTATAACGCAAAACTTCTCCATCGTCATCAAAAGTCGGAAGGGCAAATCGAGAATCATATCAGTACCAGCCAAATCTGGCATTTTTATCATGTTTTTTCGCCAAATTTTCCCGGAATCTCTTATTTTCCGTTCTCTTATATCTTATCAGAATCTGGTTTACTCACACGTTCGGACAGGCAAAAGCCTGAAGGGATTATTTATTGCGAACTGCGAACATTATCCTCATTCAATGTCTGATATGGAACTTCAATCTTTTTTGCATTTCCTAGCAGAGTACTGCGCCAGCGTTCATATTCTTCCCCATCTACAACAGTATTTTGTGCGTATGTCCCTTCTGCTGTAACAAAATAAATAAACCCATCGCCGTCTATATCCAGTTCATCTGGAAATGGATTGCCTTCATAGTCCTCATCTGCCCGTTCCTTGTTCCATGCATCTACGGAAGCAATCTCAATATATGTATCCGATTCTTGTTTATACTGATATAACGTATACGGCCAGAAATCTCCAAGCCCCGCCAAACCTTGATTATGCGACCAGTCTGCCGACACAATGCCATTATTATAATAAGTCAGCGATGGAAAACTTCGCAATTCCTCTTTTAATAATTTCGTCTTGTTGTCATAATCGTAAATTACCTCTACCATTCCCGCCATAGCGGCTGTCGTATGTTGGATAATCAACTCCTCTTTTCCGTCAAAATCAATATCATATATTGCAAATTGATTCCCCTCCCCATTGGTAGATGCATCATATTGAAATTCTCTGCCGTCAGGAAACACTTGATTGCGGCAAATATTTTCCAATGCGGAAATAAACGCCTCTTTTCTTTCGTTATCATTACTACTATTTTGCTCTACACCATCTTCGCTGAATGCTGTTTCTGCTGCATCGACTGCTTTTGCCTGCGAAGATGGTGAATCTTGATTCGATGCCTGCGATTCTGCTGTACTTGTATTGGCTTTATCTGCATCAGGTTTATTTGTATCGGGGGTACTTGTATCATTTTTATTTACATCCGATTTATTTGCGTTGGCTTTATCTGCATCAAGTTTATTTGTATCGGGGTTATCTGCATCAGACTTACTTATATCGGATTCTTTTAAATTACCTTCACTAAAATGCGTACTTTCCGACTCTATTGTTTCTAACTCCGCTTTTTCTAATTCTGCCGTTTCTAAGTCCGCTTTTTCCGATTGCTGCTCTTCCTGCAAAAATGCTGCTGTTGATTGGCTTGCGTCTGATGTCTTTGCACTACATCCTACGAACAAAGTCATACAAAGTCCAGCCGCACTAAATGACACTGCTGTCATAACTAATCTCTTATAAAATATATTTTTCATTTAATCCCCCTATCCACAACTCATAAACCTCCAATTATCCTTTAAAAGTGCATTCAACACACACTTTTAAAAAATGGATTTCATTCTACAGCCCTTAACTCCTCTTAATAAATTTGTTGCCGCATTTTGGGCAGGTAATTTCAATCTTGCCTTTTCCTCTAGGAATACGGATTTTCTGGCTACAGGAGGAGCAACGGTAAATATGGTATGTTTGATACTGTTTTGCCTTATATTTCCAACGAATAACTACCTGCCGCAGTTGGCTTGTTACGCGTAAATATGCTGCATTTTCAGCGCTTCTTTTATAAATATTTCTGGAAAACATTCTAAAATACGCATAGGCAAGCGCTAGAATCCCGATTGTTATTCCCACCGACTGACTTCCCGTATGCAGCACTGTGCTGCCCAAAAATGACAAGATACAGCAGACGAGCGCAAATATTATTAGTAAACGATTTAGTTGATCATTTCCATATCTTCCGATCATAAAACGGTCAATTTTTTCTTTCATAGTAAACACCATACCTTTCTCTTCGCCGCACTTTGCAGCCGTTTTATTATTGAAATCACCCAATCCATTCCAAATTTTTATATACGGAACGACAAAAATTTGCCCTTCCGTTGCGCCAGCCGCACGCCGCAAAGCATCAATTTTCTTTTGTGTGGCTGTGTGCATATTGTTATACTTAGCGTCAGTCTTTTTGATGCTTTGTATAATAAAAAAATTCAGCTATAATCATATTATCATCTTTGCAACTTATATCAAGTATTTTTATAAATATTTATGGTAATCTTATGATATCAATTATTTCTATAAACGAATTGTTAATGATTGACAGTTCCAAACCAAGGGAAGGAGAAAAACTTGTACGAATGGAATGAAGCGGTTCAAAAAATTATTGACTGGATAGAGGACAATCTGGCGGAAAATCCGTCACTGCTTACACTTTCAAAGCAGATTGGATATTCTCCATACTATTGTTCCAAATGTTTCCATGAAATTTCTGGCATGACGATT
The DNA here is from genome assembly GCA_965114465.1 of uncultured Lachnospiraceae bacterium. GTDB lineage: Bacteria > Bacillota > Clostridia > Lachnospirales > Lachnospiraceae > COE1. The sequence goes on along the minus strand of CBCOYO010000079.1, from coordinate 9,456 downwards.
CGGGAATATATCGCGGGCAGAAGACTTGCCAGAGCAACACTGGAAATACGGGACACTGACCAGAAACTTTTAGATATTGCAGTCAAATATGGCTATTCCTCCCACGAAGCCCTGACGAGGGCATTTGTGAATGCTTATGGGTGCACACCGTCAGCATATCGGAGAAAACCTGTTCCTATACCAATGTCCATCCGACAGGTAGTACTTTTTCCCGAACATTTCAATTGTAAAGGAGAGAGCATTATGCGAAATACAATTTTAACACAACCAAATATGAAAATGGAACATATTCCAGCGCACAAGTATATTGGTATCTGGGATATCACTGTCAACAATTATTGTGATTTCTGGAAAAAACATGACTGCGATTCCGTATGCGGATTCATTGACAGTATGAGCCATGTTTATCATCCAATTGTTACGGGACATACAGCCGGCTGGTTTTATGAAAATGGTAAAAAAGGTTATTTTTACGGCTTTGGTGTTGATGCCGATTATCGTGGAGAAATTCCGAAAGGCTTTACAATCAAAACAATCCCTGCCAGCGATTATATGGTATTTTTTCATCCACCATTTGACTATCTTAAAGACTGCAGGGAAGTGATGTCACGCGTGGAAAACTTAGCGTGGAATTTTGATCCAAAGTCAAAAGGGTATACATGGAATCATGAGGTCTGCCCGGATTACCAAAGACATTATCCGGAAGTCATTGGATATGAGGTACTGCGGGCAGTACGGAAGATTGAATCATGAATTGGATTTTGCAGTAGATGCTAAATTTGGGCTGAAACGGTGAACTAGGGGCTGTCGCATTAAGGAAAATGTATACAAGATAGTATAATACTATACCGTGTTTTATACGATATCTTGTATCATCAAAGCTTATTGCGACAGCCTCGGATTTTATTTTTCTATTGCACAAATGTTTTGAAAATAGATGAACGATTGCGCATTTTTTAGGATTTACATTGCTGATATCTGTTAAAGACATTTCGTTTTGCATCAATACATATCTAGTATAAAACAACAAGAAATTACCACTATCATCAATTAACATAATATTTTTTACTGAAACATCAAACCATGCAGAAGTTAACACAATTGCTTATACGAACTATAATTCTTCCTGCCTTTGCAGCTCAACGACAGTTTCTAATGAAAGATTCATATCTTCCGCAATTTCTTCAATTGACAATTTCCCCCTTTTTAACATACGTTTTGCTGACGCAATGTTTGCTTCTTTTCTTTCTTCCTGTTTTGTCTTACGTACTGCCTCTTGTACTGCCACTTGAACGGCTTCTTGTACCGCCTCTTGAACGGCTTCTTGTATTCCCTTCTGTATTCCTTCTTGCACTTCACTTTTGATATAGGAACGCATAATCTCCTCTTCATCATATAATGCCATCATAATATCAACAACCTCTCTTTCCCTGCTCTTCAAATACTCTTTCAACACATTTTTATTCTTACAGATACGAATTGTTTCTAAAATTGCTTTTTTGTTCTTCCATACAAAGTCACTTGTTTATTGCATATTTTTGTGAATGTTACATACTGGTTTATAATATTGCCCTTTTTACCATCATATATCATTTTTACCTTTACATCAATACAGCATCTCTTTCCATATATGGCAATATAGCTGTTTTGCTACATCAAAAATAGTCTTGAACCATATTACTGTTTATTCCATTCCTGATCACTTTTATATATCTGGCACAGAATAAGGCGTCCTTTTATAATAGACGCCCTTCTGCTTTCCAAATGTAATATAATGTTGAAACAATTCCTGCCGATCTGTATCAGCGCAACAACAACTATCGTTCTTTAGAACAGACCTCTTGCCTTTATTTTAAAGTTTAGCATTTTAATGCCGCCATAGCCATTACAGCCCTTAATAATCACTGTTGCGGTGCCTTTTTTTGTATTGTTTACATAGCCGAGTATCTCAAATTCATTACTTTTTAGTATATTTTTTCCGGCTTTAACAGTCAGCCAATCCTTTTCCAATACAACTTCTTTGCCTGTGTATTCAAAATATTTTGGCAACGTATTGGACTTTTTGTTTAGTGCAACGGAAGTTACCTGTTTTCCTTTTTCCAGTTCTTGATAGGAAATTGTGATAGGCGTTTCTGTTTTATACAATCCATTTTTGCCAGCAGATATTGTTACTTTATGTGCTGCTTTGTCAATTTCTGCTTTATAGTCGCTGTTTGCCGCTAGTTTTTTTCCATTGGTATCATAGAGTGTTATTGTTGGTTTCTTTCCAGTTAGCACATCAGATACATAAATTTTTACGCCATCTGCTTTCAGGGACTTTGGCTCAACTTTAAACTCTTTCGTCTGGCTTCCTGTGTAATTTCCTTTTCCTTTAATAACAACGCTGGCTGTTCCGAGCTTGGTATTTTTCTTATAGGTTGCTGTATAATCGGTGCCCAAAACCAGCTCCGTGCCATTGACAGTAACGGACACTTCTGCTTTTGCACCACCTTTTTCGTAAGATGCCGTTTTTGCTACAGTAATATTATTGGACTGAATTGCGGCTGCCTGCACTTTGAAGTTCTTTTTGATTGTGCCTGTATAGTTGCCGATTCCAATAAAAGTGGCTGTTGCAGTGCCTTTTTTATGGGTATTGGCAAAGCTGACAAGATAATTGGTATCACGTGTCAATGTTTTTCCGTCTACGGATAATGTTACTTTGGGTTCTTCATTGCCATAAATATAATTGGCAATGGTGGCAGTTCCTTTGCTAATTGCATTGGCGCCGCCGGATTCGGAAACAGAATATGAAAAAATAATCTCACCTTCACAGTTTCCTTTTCCTGTGATGTGTAGTTGGTAATTTCCTGACTTTGTGGGCTGTTTTTTCAGTTCATTACCATAAGCGTCACAGAAAGCCAATTTATAGTCCGTCCCTGATTTTAGCACATTGCCATTTGCTGTGACAATTGGGGTATATTTTACGCCTATTGGGTATACTTTCGCTGCTTTTAGGTTGTTCTCCTCTGTCAATTGTATTTTATTAATTGTAAAAGAAGCTTTCTTTGTGCCTGCGTAATTTCCTTTGCCTTTAACAACCACTGTTGGTGCTTTTGCGGCGGAAGCTAAGGCGGCTTTTGTATTGTTTTTGTATGTAATAGTGTAATCCTGTCCTGCTGTAAGTCTTTTCCTATTAAAGTAAACAACTACAGATGGTATAATTGGCTTTCCTGTGTAAATGTAATCCTTTATTTGTGCAATCCAGATTCCGTCTGGAATATCTTCCGGTGGGTTGTCGTCATCTGAACCGCCATTTGATTTCCAGCCTGCATAAAGGGTTGTATCTTCGTCTATTGTATCTTTTTCAAAATCCCATAATGTTTTGCAGTTGGGGTCTTTGTACCAGCCAGTAAATTGATAGCCTTCTGCTTCGGGTGATGTTGGGCGGGTAATTGTGGTTCCTTTTGGGATTGCTGTGTATGTTGCATATTCTTCTAGTGCAGTTCCATGTCCTTGCAGGTTGAAGGTTACTGTGTAGTTTTGTTGGTCGGGAGTTGGGTCTGTTTCGGTTATTTCCCAGCCTGCGTACAGGGTTGTATCTTCCTCTATTGTATCTTTCTCAAAATCCCATAATGTCTTGCAGTCGAGGTCTTTATACCAACCGGTAAATTGATAGCCTTCTGCTTCGGGTGATGTTGGGCGGGTAATTGTGGTTCCTTTTGGGATTGCTGTGTATGTTGAATATTCTTCCAGTGCGGTTCCATGTCCTTGTAAGTCAAAAGTTACTTTGTAATTTTCTTTATCTGGGTCTGTTGTAGTTGATGATGTTACAGTTAATTCTACTTCTGCGGTTAGACCATTATAAGTAACTGTCAAAATTTTTGTTCCTTGAACAGACATATCAATTTCATTGGCATTTGTAGTATAACCTGTAACTGTTTCTGATACACCATCGCTGTCATAGTATGTTACCGTCAAATCATCCGTATTTAATATATCTCCACATTCATAGGTTTTTTTAATTTTTTGAACTATGATATATGGGTCTGATACTGTGGGAATCTTATTTTTGGTTATTTTAATGCTGTAATCTAAATTTTGTGGAAGTTCTGTAACTTCTGTTCCATTAGGGTCATACCAAGCAGTTTCAGTTCCATTTAAAGGCAATAGAACTGATTGTTTTAAATTGCGCGGGGTATAAATTGTGGTTAATTTGGAACAATTACCAATCATTCCTTGTATTTTTTCCACCTTGCTAAGATCAAAATTACTTATATCTATACTTGTCAAACTGCTACAACCGTAAAACATAGACTCCATATCTGTTATGTTTCCTGTATCAAATCCACTCATATCCACACTTGTCAGGCTACTACAATCGCAAAACATATAAGAAGCATTTACCATACTTGTTACATTAATTTCTGCCGATATGATAGACTCACGATTATCATACCATGGTGTCCTATCACTTCCCCATGAATCAGAAAACTCCCCCGTTCCTGTCACAGTCAGTTTCCCATTCGCATCAATCGCCCAAGTAATATTCTTGTAATTGCCGCTTGCGATATTATCATCGGAAGCAGTTGATTTTTTGGTTATTATGATGCTATGGTTTAAATTTTGTGGTAATTCCGTAATTTCTGTTCCATCAGGATCATACCATGCTTTATCAGATTCTTTAGGTAATGAAACAGATAGTGTAAGATTGCATGGTGTATGAACCGTCGTAAGAGCACTGCAACCTGAAAACACAAAATCCATATCAGTTACCTGACCTGTATCAAATTTGCTTAAATCCAAACTGATCAGACTACTACAATTAAAAAACATCCATCTCATAAGTGTTGAACAACTTGTGTCAAAACCACTTACGTCCAAACTTATCAAGCTGCTACACCCATCAAACATATGATCCATACGTGTTGACTGACTTGTGTCAAAGCCACTTACATCCAAACTAGTCAGACTACTACATCCCTTGAACATTGCTCCCGTTGTTGCGCGACTCGTGTCAAAGTTGCTTACATCCAAACTGGTCAAACTGCTACATCCATCAAACATCGCCCACATATTTATTACATTACTCGTGTCAAAATTGCTTACATCCAAACTGGTCAAGTTGCTACAATACTGAAACATACACCCCATATCGGTCACATGGCTCGTGTCTAAATTACTTACATCCAAACTGGTCAAATTACTACAACCAGTAAACATACAATACATATCTGTTACATTTCCTGTATTGAATCTACTTAAATCTACACTTACCAAATTCTTACAATTATAAAACATCCCAGTTGCATTCACCATACCTGTCACATTAATTTCTGCTGTTATAATGGATTCACGATTTTCATACCAAGGTGCTCTATCATTTACTGTAACATCAGAAAAATCCCCAGTTCCTGTCACGGTCAGCTTTCCATCCGCATCAATCACCCATGTAATATTATTGCCATTCTCTTTATATTCACCACTCGCGATTATATTTTCTGGTTCTTTTTCTGTTACTGTCAACTCTATTTCGTCAGTAATAGCGTTTCCGCCGTCATTATAAATTATGATTAGCGTCTTGTTGCCCACTGTTGACATATCTATTTCATCTGCGTTTGTCGAATATTGACTTTCTTCAAGTTCTCGCGCTATACTGTCAACATCATAATATGTTACCGTTAAATCATCGATATTGATAGTATCACCGCATACATAATTAGTTTTTGTTTTCGCTACCTTGATTGCAGAAACAATGGGTATTTCATCTTTCTTGATTAAGATACTGTGGTCTAAATTCTGTGGCAGCTCCGTAATTTGTGTTCCATCAGTTTGATACCAAGTACCAGAAGGCAATGCAACCGAGAGATTAAGATTGTATGGAGTATGAAGTATTAACAATTTACTACACTCATTAAAGATATTGTCCATACCTGTAACACTGCTGATGTCAAAATTGCCCATATCCAAACTGGTCAAAACATTACAGCGAGCAAACATCTCATTCATATTAGTTACTTGGCTCGTATCAAAGCCACTTACATCCAAACTGGTCAAACCTCTACAGGCGAAAAACATACCTTCCATGTTTGTTACTTGACTCGTTTCAAAACCGCTTACATCCAAACTGGTCAGTCCACTACAGGCGCAAAACATGCCTTCCATATTTTTTACTTTGCTTGTATCGAAACCGCTTACATCCAAACTGGTCAGTCTGCTACAGCTATTAAACATATACTCCATAGATTCTACTTGACTTGTATCAAAACTGCTTACATCCAAGCTTGTCAATTTGTTACAGCCATTAAATATGCAATTCATACCAGTTACTTGACTTGTATTAAAGCTGCTTACATCCAAACTTGCTAATCTACTACAATTATCAAACATAAGGCTCATACTTTCCACGTGACTTGTATCAAAACTACTTAAATTTAAATTTGTCAGACTTGTACAAAACCGAAACATACAACTCATATTTGTCACATGACTTGTATCAAAACTACTGAAATCCACACTCGTTAAATTACTACATCCATAAAACATCTCAACCATATCAGTAACTTGACTTGTATCAAAATTACTGAAATCCACACTCGTTAAATTACTACATCCATAAAACATATTTGATGCATCTGTCATCCCTGTTACATTGATTTCCGCAGATGTAATATCCTTTCGATTATCAGACCATGGCGCCCTGTAATAATCATATTTAAGATCTGCATAATCCCCAGTTCCTTCCACCGTCAATTTGCCATCCGCATCAATTGCCCAAGTAATATCCTTATAGCTTCCACTCGCAATATCCTCCCTAGACGCATTTACAGTCACATTACAGACTGCTTCTTTACCATCTGCAATTGCTGTAATCGTACAGCTTCCAACTGCTATAGCTGTCACAGTACCATCTTCCACTGTTGCAATAGCATCATCACTGCTTTTCCATGTAACATTCGCATCTGTCGCATTATCAGGCGTAACTGTAGCCTGTAATTTATCCGTACTGCCTACAGTTAATTTCAGTGTTTCTTTATCTAATTCAATTTTTTCCACTGGTATCTTTGATGGTTTCTCTGTTTCAATCGTAATATCTGCCGTTAATATTGTTTCCTCTCCTTTTGACGTTATACTTGGTTTTTGGCGCAACGAATAAAGTACTTTCCCCTGACAAAATGCACTGCCATAAATATATCCATTTACAGTATTCGCTGTAAATTCAGTACGCTTATCAATTTTATTCCCTACATCATTAAGAGCAATACTATAAATGGAAGTTTTATCATTAAAGTACAACCGATTATTTGCTTGAAACAAACCAGAATATGCGTTAGTATAACATCCATAATCTTTTCCCCAGACCGTCCATTCTCCTATTTCACAAATTTCAATTCCTTTTTGTCCACTATCTAATATTGATGCTTTGTTAATAACCCCCTTGTTTTTCTGTTCATTAAATCCTACATAATAGCATTCTTTGTCTACTAAAGCCAACGGTGAATTACATTCCAACCAAAATGCAGTATCATAGGTCGTATCCACAGCTTTATAATCTATCACTTCACTACCTTTTGTTACAGACCAGTCATGATGTTTACACTCATTCACAAAATCATTATCACTACGAAACATATACTTATGACATACCCTACCGATTAAATCACATGTAGGATCATCCCATGTAACATCTACCTGATAATACTCTCCATTTAATTCAATCAAATTCCAACCATGATCCATTTCTCTGCTTATTACCATGTAACAATTAATCCCCAGTTGATTAAGTAAATATTTATAAGCAAGAGCATATCCTTGGCAAACAGCTGTACGATTAACCAATACACCATATGCTGAATATGATACATTAGGAATCGTTCCCGCTTCATAGTTTTCCTCATCATACTCACAATTCAATGCCAAATAATCATGTAAAATTACTGCCTTCTCAAAATCACTCATATCTGATTTTACAACCAATAATGCTTCCTCTACTGCTTTCTGAAATGCCTCCTCATTAAGTGAATTATCATAAGTAAGTTTAACCTCGATTGTCAATGTATCCCCTTCATAATGCGAAAAACGATAACTCCTGTTAACAAAATAAAGATCAGGATTCTCATTTAATACACCAGTAACAATCTTCCCCATTTCTTCTATACTTATTTGATAACTTTGAACATCTATTATTTCATTACGTTTTTTCATTTGACGATAAAGATAATCTTCTATTTCCGACAAATTTGTATCTGCTGTTAAGTTCATTGAATAAGTTGTGATTTTATCCTTCTCTGATTCACCTACTGGAAAATCACCAAACTGATACACACCTGCCAATTCTCCTTCTACTATTTTCATTTGTGTATTCGTCTTATTTTCATATTCTGTTTCTAACTCTTTTATTTCACTCTCTATTTCTGATTCTTCTGATTTCGTTGTTTCTTCTAGTTCCGAGCTTTCCTCTTGTGTTTCTGTATCACTTTCTATATTTTCCTTAACATTTTCCTTAGTGGATGCTTGTGTTTCGTTTGTTTCTTCCGACTTCGATTTATCATGCAAATCCTCTGTTTCTGTCTTTTCTTCGTCCTGTATCTTGGTTGTTTCTTCCTCTGTTTTCGTCTTTTCGCCGTCTTGTGTCTTGGTCGTTTCTTCCTCTGTTTCCACCTTTTCACTATCTTGTGTTTTGGTCGTTTCTACTTCTGTTATCGCATTTTCACTATTATCTGTTTTATTCGTTTCTGCTTCTGCCTGCAATTGTGTTTCTTTATTTGTAGTTGAATCCGTTTGTACATCTGTTATTTTCTCTGCTTCGTTTTGTGTTTGTGTAATTTCGTCAGTTGTAAGTTCTTCCGCTTGTTCCGTTGCATAAACATACGTACTGTTCTGTGGTAAAGAAGTCATTAATAAAGCTGCTGACAAAATTCCTGCAACGACTTGTTTTGTTTTTCTTAGTCCTTTCCTCATACATTTTCCTCATTTCTGCACTGCTTTTTTAATAACAAGTTTGTGAAACAGTGCAGCCACAAACTTGTTTTTGTTATGTAAAATAGAATTTCCGCATCATAAATTACCACTTTAACATAATTTTCCAGTTACCTTTTTATTTTACCACCTTATAGGACACTTGGGAATAGTATATATTTTAATGTTTTCGTGCATTTTGTGAAAAAAGATGCATCTTGTGCATTTTATATTACACAATACAGTTTAAACTTATATCAATTATAATATAAACCTCTATTTTATACAAGTATAACCTATATTCTATTATTAATATTTCTTATCCTTCAAAGAACAAAATATCAACAACAGAAATATATACTGAGAAACGTTAAGATTTTTCAATTTCTAAACAACTAATCTTTCATAAGCAAACAATATGTGTTGTGTAAAAAGGAAAATCTAATCGTTATTGAGTATACTGGTGAGTTAAAAGTTCTATTTTTGACACTATATATTGTATATTTGAGAATTAAAATCCTA
>CBCOYO010000078.1:13750-15793 GCA_965114465.1 uncultured Lachnospiraceae bacterium | reverse complement strand
TTTAGCATTTTGGCGCATGATTCCCACTACTTTGGCGTGAGTGTGAAAAGTAACGTTCTTATCAATAATCAATTTCATTCTTGACAGAAAAGTTACTATATAGTAATATTCTATATAGAAAGGAGGTGCGAATTTGGAAACAAAAGGCGGCTTTTTGATTTCTCGTATCAAGCAGATGGGAACTCGAATATTTGACCATATGCTGGCGGCATCCGGTATTGACTCATTTAATGGAGCACAAGGGAGAATTTTATACGTACTTTGGCAGAATGATGCGATCAGTATCAGTAGTTTATCTTCACAAACCAGCCTTGCAAATACTACACTTACTGCTATGCTTGACCGTATGGAGAATATTGGACTGATTGTTAGAAAGTCTGACCCTAAGGATCGTCGCAATAAGCTGATTGCGCTTACCGAAAAGGCGAAATTCCTAAAGAATGATTACATGAATATTTCACAGAAAATGAATGAAATCTATTACGCCGGTTTCACAGAACCAGAAATAGTGCAATTTGAATCGTATTTACAACGTATCCTAAATAATTTGGAAAAGGAGCAAGCATAAAAGAATTTGGCAAAACTTTCACAATTTGTTTGTGCCTTGGAAAGGAATGATGAAAAATATGAAAAAAATATCCGTATCTGCAACAAATGACATATGCCCCCAGACATTATTTGTCTATGGCAGTATGAATGAAGATAACACGCCCGATTTCGGCTTGTTTTGTTGGTTCAGCTATTGTTGGTTTGACCAGCTTGGAGTGATATGCGCTATCGGCGGAAGTAAAAGAACCTTAGAAAACATTAGAAGAAACAAAGTTTTTTCTGCCAATCTTGTGGTAGAAGACAATTTACCTTTAGCGGATTATTTTGGAACTGCGGATGGCAGAGATAACGATAAAATGGATGTAGCTGTTGAATGGGAAAAAGGAACTGTTCTTAATGTTCCGATCCTTTGCAGCAGCCCAATTAGTTTTGAACTTGAGGTCGATAAAGAAATTGCTACTGGTGAACATAATGAAATAGTTCTTATATGTCATATCCGCAACACCCTCAAGGACGAAAAACTAGTAAATCCGTCAATAACTTCAGAAGAAATTTTAAGAACCACGGCGGCAGTACGAACTTGCATTGATAACGACTACTGGTCATGGGATGGGCGTCATCTCGGAAAATGGCACGAAAGAGCCAAAGAAATTAAACCTAATGTAGAAATTGGAGCTGCCGCTCGCGGAAATTAAGAGAAGCATTTGTAAACCCCCGCAATAACGAGATCCTCATTGCATAAACGCTCCTTATGTAATAAGGTTATGTAATGAGGATATTTCGCTTTGGATAACTCCAACTTTTATTTTTCAAATATATTCTCTTTTCATCACCGTCCTTTTTCTATATTATATAGTGTATGTCGTATTATTGTAAGTTATTTTGATTCCATGTTCACTCAGTCTTCATAATAAATATAAAGTGATATCGTCAAAACTCATGTACCCAGTCTATTCCCGGATAAAGTTCTCCTGTCCGAATAAAATACTCCACAGCTTTTACGCCAGCCTCCATATCCGTGATAGACTGAATTTTGGGCACTGGGGACTGACCGCCACTCTCAAGCATCGTCCATACGTTCTCATTAGAATAATCTGCTTCCAATGCCTGTGCAGCAGTGTCAGCGTAATCTGGATTATATGTAAAAAAGTATTCGTCCTTGTCATTTTGCCAAAAGCAGCACCCCAAAGATAGCCACTCCCCATCCGAAAGAACTTCCATCCAGTCACATTCCCCATCAGGATCAAGAAACAAATAAATACTAATACCATCTCGAACTTCTTTTAATATTTTCGCGATCAGTTCCGGCGTAATTTCATCTTCACTGTATGTTCCATCATATGATGGGTAATATTCAATATATTTTACTGCGACCGCAAGAGGATCAAACGAAGGAATCGTTTCTTTTTTAGAGATAATCAGCTCCATAAATCTTCCTACCTTTCCGTTACACGCTTATTCAAACAGATTCGTCTTTCCGCTGCACGCTTAATC
>CBCOYO010000078.1:0-13740 GCA_965114465.1 uncultured Lachnospiraceae bacterium | reverse complement strand
CAAACAGGTTCGTTAAAAACGTTAAAACTGCTTAAAATGCTTTCAACAACAATGCTAAAACATTGTTACCGTTTCGACAGAAATGTCATAATGTTCTCGCTAATTGCTTTATATTCATAATCGTGGACATAATGTGGACAGTCTAATTCTATATATTCTCCACCGTCAACTTGTGATAAATATTCTATTGGAATTTTCCGCCAAGTTTCTTTATCAAATCCCGTTCCACCAGAACCGTCCGAAATAAATAGCAGCATTGGAAGCTGCGGGGGAGTTCTATGATTCACCGTTTCAGCGTTTTTCTTTACCCATTTCGTTTCATTTATCATTGTTACTGTCGCCGTCCGACTGTAGAAAACAGCTTTATAAATTTCTTTTTCTTTCTCCGATAATGTGCCGAACTTTACAGCATCGCTATCCGAAAGCCCCGGAATAAAACGAGTAACACCGATGTTTGCCGCCCAACTCGAAATTTGCAATAGCGGAATATTTATATTCATATAGTTATAATACGCTGGCACTGCCATATCAAGCCCAATAATTGCAGACACCTCATTGGGGTATTTTTGCGCCCAATATAAAGCTTCAAGCCCTGACATAGAGTGTGGGCAAAGAACATAGGGTGCTGTTAATCCCGCAGTTGAAAGTGCTGCCCTTGTATCTTCAAGTATGGATTCAATATCTCTGTTTTTATCCACAATATCACTGAAACCATATCCAAATTTCTCTACAACGGCAATCTGATATTTATCACTTAAAAGAGAATAGAGGGATTTGAAATCCAATATAGGAGAACAAGTACCTCCGCCTGACATAAAAACAAGCGTGGTATCACCCGTACCCTCAATATATACGCTCATATTGTGCCCATCAACTTCAACCAGTTGTCCCAATGGCAAACGCAAATCCGTTTCCTGTTTTAAGTGGACTAGATGGTTAACGTATACGATTAGCAGCAATATCATTAACATGGCAATAAAACTACAAATTATTTTCATAACCTTTTTCTTCATCATACTTCTCCCATAAAAATACGAATAAATTTTCCCTTGTATTATGTCTTCCCACAAGGCATTATAAGCCCAGATAAACGTATCTACACATCATGACGCAATCTGCACCATTGCATCTGGTCTTGCCTCATGCATTTCAAGCCCTGATAAACGTATCTACACATCATGGGAAAAATGCGTGAAACCAAATCACAGAAAATATTATAACACAAACTATACGGGAATTGGTAAACTTATGGAAATGCTCTCAAAAAAGAACAATGAAATGAGGATAGATAAACAAATACACACCTCATTTCCACATCATCTTCATATAAAATTCACATCCCTATGATACAATACCATTATAAAGAACTGTTAATTCCAACGCCGATTATCGACAAATATTGTACATCAAATCATTAGATTTTTGTAAATTTATATCAACTTTTTACATTTACAAAATTGCAAATGCACTCCGTGTGCAGTATAAGAAGCAACTAGTACCCCGTTTTTTAATTCTCATATACCAAGCACTCGCTATTTGCATCATTGCTGCGTTGTCGTCAGTCAACGATGCCACCGCATCGCTTCCTTCCTTCGCCTTGCACTGATACAAATATCAAGCACTTTGTATATGAGGATTAAGAAAACGGTGTACTAGAAGAATAACAGCAGTTTTTATAATGAAGTTTCCCAATAAAACAGCCTTGTGCTGAGAAAGGAGAATTGCAAATTATATGCAGATTTTATTTTTAGAAGATGAACCAACCATTCAAGAAGTTTTAACAGAATATATGAAAATCCAAGGCTACCATGTCGTGTGTGCCGCTGACGGTGAAGCTGCGTTAAATCTATTGAAAAAGCAGCAGTTTGATATGGCAGTTTTAGACATTATAGTTCCCAAAATCAGCGGTTTAGAGGTCTTACGCTATATTAAGGAAGAGCAGCCAGACCTAGCAACGATTATGCTGACTGCACTTGATGATGAAACTACGCAGGTTCAAGCGTTTAATCTCTATGCGGACGACTATGTGATTAAACCCGTTTCCCCAATTATTTTGTTGAAAAGAATGGAAACGATTCTGCGGCGTGTAAAAAAATCGGCACAAAAGGAGCAACATGGGCTGGTTATTTATGACGACTCGTATCAAGCGTTTTATAACGGCGTTCCGCTAGAATTAACATTAAGCGAATTTTTGCTGCTGCAAGTCTTAAAGCGCAGTCCCAACCGCGCATTTACGAGAGAACAGTTAATTTTGCAGATTTTTAACGAAGATTATATGGGAAACGACCGCATTATTGATGCGCACGTAAAAAATCTACGCAAAAAACTTCCAGCAAATTTTATTAAGACAGTAATCGGTATTGGTTATCAATATCAGGAGGTGGAAACAGACTAATGGGCTTATCCAAGAAAACATTTCTCTATAGCATCATTCTTGCTGCCGGAATGGTTGCTTTTATTACAGGATATTTCGTGTTTATGCTGCCGTCACTATATGTTAATTATGTTACGGAAAGCAATTTTAATGCGGCAGTGGATATTCACAAAGGTTATATGGAACAGCGTTCTTATGACCATTTGGCAGTAAAAAATCCCTCGGCAACCTACACATTAGAAATTCCCAAAGAAGGTAATTCTTTCTTTATTATGGGAAAATTCTTTCAAATGGACGTAGCAATACAAGATCCCGATTTACAATCACTCTTTCACCAACTGCGGACAATGATGCACAATATGGAAACAGCCGCCAGCCAGAAAACACTATCCGAAACTGATTTTTCTGATAACGACTTTTCTGAAAACGATTTTCCAGAAAAAAACTTTTTTGAAAATAACTACTTTAATGAAGAATCGCTATCTTCTATGTTAAGTATTTTAAAAGAGAAATTTGTAAATCAGCAGACACAAGACAGTCCTGTTAAAGTAAATATAATACAAAAAAAGGACGACAGTATATATCGCCAAGAATACGCAAAAATCCATACAATTTCAGACCAGTTTATTGTTTATGAAACGGGGGTATCTGATGAAAATTATGGCTATACAACGTATATTGTAATTGAATCTACGGATAACGCATATTTCTTTACTGTTTTGCCTGCTATGACACCACGCATGGAGGAGATTACGCCGGTTGTTTTGGGGAGTATGCCAATGATTATTGCTGTTGTATTCCTGTTGGTGCTGCTATCCTCGCGCTATTTTTCAGGAAAAATTGTTCATCCAATTATTCGTCTGGCTAACTTTGCCAAAAGTGTCCGCTTAGGCGGCGCAGGGTTTGAAACGAATTTTAAATTAAAAAGCAAAGACGAAATCGGTGATTTAGCAAACGCATTGCAGGAACTTTATCAAAAGTTAGAACAGAATTATCAAGAACTTGCGCAGAAAAATCAACATTTAGAGGAGGAAAATACCCGTCAGGAAGTCTTTCTGCGTGCCACTTCCCATCAATTAAAAACCCCCATTGCCGCAGCGCTCTTGCTGGTTGAGAGCATGATCAATGAAATCGGGAAGTACAAAAACACCAAAGAATTTCTGCCAGAGGTCAAAAAACAGCTTCTGTCCATGCGCAAAATTGTGGAGGATGTCTTGCACTTAAATTATCATACTGCGCAGATAGAGCAAGAGCTACTGTCCATAGATGCATTAATGCAGGAACTGCTTCATTCCTATGCGGTTCAAATCACCGATAAACAGCTTACAGTCGACCTAAAAGGCAGCGTCACACTTACCAGTGACAGAGAAATCCTTAAGAAAATTTTAGATAATCTGCTATCCAACGCCATTCAATATACTCCCAAAGGAGAACATATCTCTATTAACATAGAAGAAACTGCTTTGTATCTGCAAAATTATGGCGTAAATATAGACAATTCACTGCTGCCAAATATCTTTGAACCCTTTGTTAGCAGCGATGAAAAGCAGAAAGGAAAAGGGCTTGGGCTCTATGTTGCCGCTTATTACAGCAGACTTTTAGGCTTTTCATTGTATATTGAAAATAAACATACGGATACGCTTGAATATTATGTACAGTCCAAACTCGTTTATAACCAGAAAAAGTAATGGAGGTTTATTATGCTATTAACGATTAATCAATTACAAGTGAAATACGGAAAACAGACCGCACTTCGGATTACAGAGCCGCTTTCCTTTGACAAGGGCGAACGTATCGGCATTATCGGCTCCAATGGTGCTGGCAAAAGCACTTTTGTAAAGGCACTTTTAGGATTGGTCACTTATGAAGGGCAGATTAGCACACAGCTTACCCCGAATCAAATGGCTGTCCATATGCAGTCTAATTCCTACGCTACTACTATGCCTGTTCAATATATTATGGAGGCAATCCTAAATACCAAACTTAGCAAAAACAAAGAAGCACAGGAACTCATTTCCTTCTTTGACTTTAAGCCTTGTCTTTCCAAGAAATTCAATGCACTCTCCGGCGGGCAAAAGCAAAAACTTACAATTATTTTGGTAATGCTGCAAAAGGCAGAACTTACCTTTTATGATGAAGTCACCTCTGGATTGGACTTTGAAACACGCCAAAAGCTTGTGGAAAAATTAGTGGAATGGTATCGTGACAAACAAGACACGCTATTTGTTGTATCCCATTATTACGAGGAACTCGAACAGCTTGCCCAAAAGCTTTTGATTCTTGATAATGGCAAAGTCGTAGCCTTCGGGAAGACTCAAGACCTTTTTCAAACATACTGCGGAAAAGTAGTTTATATTATGGAAAACACACCACATAATCAGGCAATTACAGCCGGATTTCCCACTTTGGCAGCGCCAGAGCACTTAATTGCCTTATCCTGCAAAGATAAAGCTTCCGAACTAAATATGGTGTCACTTTTTATGGAACATAATATAAACTTCAAACGAAGCAACTGCGATATAGAAATCCTGTATATGAACGCAAAAAAGCAGGCTGCCGCAAAAGTATCAAATTCTGTATAAATGCTCAAAGGTGAATACTGCAAGTTTGTCAGCCTTCTATAAAATGCCAAAAGCTGCCTGCTAAAAAGAAACGTTTCTTATCAAAAATATTATATATCAAAAATATTATATATTAAAAATATTATATATGGATTTAAAATCCTGAAAGGAATTATTATGAATAAAAATTTGAATTTACGTATGATTTTGTACGAATTAAGAAATATTAACGGGAATTTTATGCCTCATTTTTTCGGCATTATTTTTCCAAATCTTATGAGCCTGTTATTATCCAAAACTATTGGAGGGCAGATGCCTGCACAAATGCGTCAAAGCATGACCACTTCTATTATGCTTACAACATCCATGATTATCCCTATGGCGATTATGCTTTTAGGCTATGGATGCCTGTATTCAATTGAAGTTGAACACACAATCCCGCTGCGGATGCACTTATTCGGCATTTCCGCACGTACGGAAATCATTGCCAAGATTACAGCGCATCTGATTTTCCTAACACTGGCTTTTATAATATTTGCCGTTTTCCATATCATTATAATGGATGTTCAAGCACCTGCTGTATCGTCGCTGTTGTGCCTTATCCTGTGCCTATATTGCATTGGTATTATTCTGTTGGTGATTGCACACGCCATTACAAACCTGCTGCAAAAGTTTAGTTTAACCTTCGGTGTTACTATGTTTCTCTATTTTGGATTTATGATTCTAACTGGTATGATGGGCATAGAAACCAGCCAGCTTCCCAAAGCGCTGCAAGCAATTGCAAAAACACTGCCTATGACATATATTAGCAACGACTTTGCAGAATTTTGGCAAGGCAGTACCTATAATTTTATACCATTAATTCAATCTTTCCTCTTTTTCGGCGCATCTGCGGGGATATTACTGCTTCTATCCCTTTATAAAAACCGACGCACAGTAGGGAGTTTGGAACAGTATTAACAAAAATCACCTACATGAATCGAGTAGGGAACTTCTTTCTTCCCTACTCGTGCGCTTTTTCCAGACTAATTACTACTTTTCTTTATTTTTCTCTGCAAAGCAGCATCGTAATAAAAGCAACGAAAGTATGCTTCCCACACTTCCAATAATATTCCCATTTACGATTGCGCGCAACCCAAAATATTCTGGCAAAAATCCTAGAAACAGCGCAAATGTCAGCAATCCAAAGCAAAATCCCGACAATTGCGGCAGCTTACTTACCAACAAGTAAAGTGTAATCGGCATAGTCATATTAAACATTAGCAGCGCAACAATTCCCATTGGCATCCACGCACAACCTATATAACACATTGCAGCAAAAAGCAGCGAAATAATGGTGGTTTTCCCAAAACCATATTTTGCACCAATAATTCCGCCTGCCATTTTTCCAAACACGATCGCCAAAACTGCCAATAATCCACTAAAAAACGTCGTTTTCCAAGGAAATACCACTGCCATTCCAATATAAGAGCGCAGAATCACCACCAACACACAGCAGACCGCAAGACTAACCGTTTCCTTTGATAACGTTTCTTTTATTTGTATTCTTTTTATTTGCATTTCTTTTATTTGTATTTCTTTTACTTGCATTTCTTTTATTTGCATTTCTTTTGGCAACAATTCAACTCCCTTAATTTGCTTATTTTTTTTGTCTTTTATGCTGTGATTCCATAAAAATAGCAAAATTGCAAACAAGCCTACTAAAAGTCCACACATTATCCAAAGCAAAGATTGTTGGATTCCATCTTTTGCTGCAATCGTACCAAAATACAGCCCCAGCGCGCCCGGTGCTACAAAAACGCCAAGCCCTTTGCCATTCCAGTTTTTTATCGTATCTTCGTGAATAGTTCCCACACCACCACCAATATGAAATAGTGCGTTTCCGATTCCCAAAACCACAGGATGTGTCACAGTGCCCAAAATGGTAAACAATACTCCTACTGCCACGGTTATCAAACATAACATCTGTTTTTTATTTTCAATTGCAAAGAAATCCTTCGCTGCTAACCAATTTTTATTTTCTGGCATGACATCTGCCTGATCTAATTGCGATTTTATATAAAAACGCGCCCTCTGCTCCAGCCGTATTTGCAACATATCTAAAACAACACCCAACGGCATTTGCAACGCAAAGGCGCAGAAATTATATAATATCAAAAAAAGCATTCCTTCTCTCTGTGGAAGGTATATTGCGAACATTGCAAATGCACAGATACCATCTACTAGCAGATGCAGTATGGAATAAAATAAAGTTATATTTATAGACATTTCTCTCGACTATCTGCTTACGCAGTGTTTCCTCCATTTCTCTGTTAAACCCAAATACATAACTACCTGCATTTGCAGTACTTCAATTATACAAAAAAATACTTATTTACACAATAAAATTCGTTTGCTTTTTCATTTGCATTGCAAGTTTTAATAGAATTGTATATGCATTTGTGGTAAGATAATAGCAATGAACAGTTCAACAAATTCTCATTGGAGGTTTATAAATGGCAGTTAAAATTTTAGAGTTAAAAAAAGAAAGTTGCCCAGCGGCACGATTGATTGGTAAGAAATATGTAAATGGTGTAAATTGGAACGAATGGTGGGAAAATGATTGGTTTGCGATATTAGAAACCCATCAAAGTCTTTCGTTTAATGGGGACGCTTATATTGGTGCGGTGCGTATCGTAAATGGCATACCCGAACGTTGGATTGGTATGTTATTTCCAATAAATACAGAAGTTCCAGAAGGGTTTGCATATGTTGATATAGAACCATTAGATTATGCGGTATGCTATTTGTATGATAAAGAGGGGAGTGGCGAGTTTTATACAATGGAAACACACAATATGTGTTTAGAAGAATTAAAGGCACATCATTTGCAGCGCAAAGAGGATAATTGGTGTTTTGAAAGATATAATTGCCCAAGATTTACTACACCAGATGAAACCGGGAACGTGATTTTAGATTATGCAATTTCGATTGAAACCGAAAAATAAAAAATTACTTTCAAACGATTAACTGGTATATGTGTCAAAGTACAAGGAGTATTACAATGCAAAACAATCTAACACCCACAAACCCAACCTACCACACTGTCACAGGACGAACGATTTGGAGTTATATTTATTTTGGCAGTTATCCGCAGTCTGAAGTAAAAGAATCCGACTTAACACCTGCCATTACACAGGCTGAATATAATGAAAGCAAAGACGCATGGATAAACGGCGCAAAATACAGACGATTAAGCAAGCAAGATGCCGCCAATCCAGAAAATTTCGGCAACAGCGATTTTCGCTACTTTCTATGGAAACCAATCAAATGGCGCATAATGCAGAATAATGGAAAAACATTGTTTATTATTGCAGACATTGGACTTGACTGTAAGATGTTCAATGATATCAAGGCTTATACACCATTTGAAACGATTACATGGGAAACCTGTTCTCTGCGCCATTGGCTAAACAACGACTTCTATCAAACGGCATTTAACAGTAGTGAGCAGAATGCCATTATACAGCAGGAGGTAATAAATCATGCCGTACCAGAATTTCATTATTATACTGACTGCGGCAATAATACAAACGATTTCATCTATCTGCTGTCAATTCCAGAACTGCGCAATACGATTTATGGTTTCTGGGATGCGCGCATCGACTGGGAGCACAAGCGCAACAAAAAGGCAAACCGCATTCTGAAAGCAAGCGATTATGCCCATGCGCGTGGTGTCTGGCTTCGCCCCGACAATCATAAAGGTTATAGCTGTCATTGGTGGCTGCGTTCCATCTGCAATGACCAAAAATGTGGTGTACATATGATGAATTTGGGAGATATTTTTCAGGTGGGTTACAGTTATAACTATCTCCCAAGAGAGGCCGTTGTTCCAGTTTTGCATCTGGATTTGCTGTCGGACTGCTGGACTATGGAAACGAAATGAAATAAAAAGTAACTACGGGGCTGTCGCAATAAGTTTTAATTATACAAGATATAGTATAAAGCGTAATACAGTACTATAATATGTTGTATCTATTTTTCTTAATGCGACAGCCCATAAGCAATATCCAAGAAAAAAAGCTGCCTTGCTGAAAAATATCCGCCATTACAAATATGGAACATGGTCAGGTTTTGCATAAACATATACTGCGTGGTAAAAAAATTGTTGTATCGCGGTCTACATAAACACAAACAATGCTACAATTCCTAAAAGAAATCCAGCTAATCCTATTATTCCAATTTAAGCCGCTTTCCGCTCCTTATCGGATATAGCGGCTTTATCTCGATTATATTCCGTATTTAATATCTGTGTGTGCAACGCCACATTGCGCACTGGGTCACGTAATGGATTAAATCCGCCTCCTCCATATGCCATAGATCCACCTTCCTTTCTTATTCTCACCTACCATCATTATTGCAATGCAGACTTATAATATACTTACGAACGCTTAGAGTTTCCTTTCTGCACAGTACATATTACCCACTTATGCAATATGGGCTGTGCAGAAATTGGAAAATCTTATCGGTTGTCAGTATATATACCCACAAACGATAAATTTTTCCCTTCTGCACAGCAAAAGACTTACTGACGTCATATTATATTCTTCCATTATTAGTATTATTAGAATTCTTCTATGGTACTATGCTGTACGCCAAAATAATCCTCCGCAATCTTATCCAATTGCGCCGCAATAAACGAAAACTCCTGATTTAAGTCAAGTGTCTTAACACGAATTGGATTCCCGCCAATAACAAAGCTGCTGTCCGGCGTAACTGCTTCTTGGGTCTTTGCATACAAAAGCACCCCCGCAACGTTTCCAGTTCCCGCTGCGTCCTGATTTTTTACATAAGAAAAAATTTGATACATATTTTGGGAGTGAAAACTAAGCTTATTAAACTTTGACTGCATGGTTTTCCCATAATATTTTGTATCAATAATCAACACTTTCTCCTGATACCGCAGAAACACATCCGTCTGCATCACTGGCAGAAAGCGAATCATAGATTCCGCCGTTTCCGTTGACAGACTCCACTTCACTCTTGCTGCCTTTACCTCGTTTAAATAGGTATGATGCTTCTTATAATACGCCAAAACAAACCGCTCATATAGTTTGTACATATGCTCATCCGAAAACGCAGTCATTTTATAGCTGCCATTCTCCGTAGTTTGCAACATTCCATTTAGCACAAAATAGCAAATATTCATCAGCATTTCATAATTTTGATTATTGCGCTGGTAACGCAGCATATCCCAACGAATCCGCATAGCATCTGCTTCCTCCACCTCATCAAAGAACACCATTACCTTTTTTAAATCGGCACGGTATTTTGGCAAAACTGCTGGCTCTCGAATTAATATCCATGCTGTTGTCTTTAATATTTGATTAAATAGATTGTTTACTGACAGTTCATCATATTCACACGAAAGCACTTTTTTGCGCTGCATCTGATGCTGGATTGTTCCGTTTATACAAAGTTTGCCACGCAGTACACTGAAATCTTCCCTCTTCGTTCTATAAGTACGGTAAAGCCCCTGCTTTAACTGTTGTGCAATACCCCGTGCCAATATCGCAGCAAATAAATCCTGTATATCTTGAAATTCTTCCGATGCAATTTCTCTGTAATTTTTCTGGCAAAGCACCTGAAAGGCATAGGCGAGCATATAGTAAATATTTTTTATATAAATCCCTTTATCGTTCATCATCGAAAACACCGCTTAAATTATCTTTCCACTTCTGCACTTTTTGCTTATTATCAAACCAATATTCCTCTAACATTGGAATAATATCGTAATAGACAACGGATTGCATCCATTCTTTTGTGCAATTTTCCTGCCCGCAGAAATAACTATGCCCTATGCGAAATCCCTCGCCAAGCGAATCATCCTCCTGAATTTCGTTGTTTAAATGGATAATCTGTTTTATTAGCGCATTAAACGTTTCATTATGCAAAGATTCCTGATATGCTTGAAACCCCTTGGCATCAAAACTTGGATTCATTTCAAAAAAGCTAAAACGCCGTCTTAGTGCATAATCAATCATTGCCAAACTGCGATCCGCGGTATTCATCATACCAATAAGGTATAAATTTTCTGGTACAGAAAATGGTGTCGCACCATATGCAAGCACTGTTTCGCTGCCTCGATAATCCTTTTCAATAAGCATTAAAAGTTCGCCGAAAATCTTGCTCATATTACCACGGTTAATTTCATCAATAATAAAGAAATAATCCTTATCAGGATGCTTTTGGGCTTTTATACAAAATCGGTAAAATATCCCCTCCGTCAGCGCAAATCCTTCCCCCTGCGGTTTATACCCTAAAATAAAATCTTCATAAGAATAACTTTGATGAAATTGAACGAAAGCAATTCTTGTGTCATCTTTCTCACCCATTATCGAATATGCCAAACGTTTTGCTGCAAACGTCTTTCCCACACCGGGCGCGCCTTGCAGGATTAAATTTTTCTTGCGCCGCAATAGAGAAACCAATATATGATACTTCTCCTCTGTCATATAGACTTCGGATAGGAATGCTGCTTTAGTATATGGTTCATTCACTACAACAGTGTCTTGTATATACTGATAAAATGGTTCTAAATCGATCTCTGGAATAGGTTTATTTTCCCTTCTTGCGGCCAATATCTTTATCCATTTAGCAATAATCATTCCTGCCAACTGATCCGATATTACAATTTTCTCCCCAAGAGCACTTAATGTCCAAGTTCCTCTTGCAGAAGAATTATCCAAAATTCTTTCATAGTTCAAGTAATTTCTTGCCCAATCCATATCATTCAAAACGCAAGAAATCCCCGACTGGTTCACTTGACTTAATTCTTCCTCAGAAATATTATAAAGTTCAATAATTTTATTATGGACATCCTGCACATTGGCACTGCCCCCCAACTCCCTTAAAGCAACAACAATCGGATTCAGCCATCTCTTAGAACGTGCATTGGACTGTAACTTGTCATACTCTGTAAATGTGTTGGGCTTAGTGTTTTTTTGTGGCATTACCAGTGTATCAACTACAGTCTGTTCCTCCTGTACAATGCGTGTACTCGCCGGTTCTGGCAGCTTAGACTGAATGGTACTGGTTTGTGTTGTCAACATTTTTGATACAATATTTTCTGCTTTGGGCAAGTCTGGCAACTGCGATTGCACTTTCATTGCAGCACTTTCCACTTGATCAATTCGCGCCTTTTCTGCTGCAAAATACAACGGCACTCCCGACAGGTCAGTCTGCAACAATGCCGCCTTTAACTCCTCCCGCAGTTTCCACACAAAGCACCCTGGCTGCTCTTTCTCTGCTTTTCGCCCAATATAAAGCACTGTCCAATAACGCACACTTTCCGTGTCCTCGCGTTCCATTAATGGACAGCCTGTTTTCACTGCAATCCGTTTCCCCAAGGCACTTGAACCCTTATTATAAAAATTCCTATCACCGCCGTATTTCTCTGCAAGCTGTGTACAGGTAGCCTCTCCGCCATACTCTAACATACACTTCATAATTTGCAGGCTATTCTCATCAAAAATTTCCCTATCCTGCAGCAATTCCATCCAATCCGCAACGGTAAGCCCCGGAGAATAATCTAGCGGAAACCACACATTTTCAAATTCTTCTGCTTTTTGCTCATAATATCTGCTGGCAAAAGAACTGACATCCATTGTCATAGTAATTTTCTCTAAATCGGGATAGCAAGTATTTTCTATGCACTCTTTTAGCATTTTATCTAACACAGCATCCTGCAAAATAACAGTTCTTATTTCATTATAAAATTTTCTAGTCCCTTCAATATTATAAATCACATTGCCTTTCTTGGGAATAAAATCGCTGTCAATTGCTTTCGCAAAGGCACGGACTTCAGCATATTTATAAATATAATATTTATCCGGATACCGCAGCCACAGATATGTTGTAATTACATTAGGGGTTTGATAATGCAGTTTCCATGTGCCGTCATCGTATGTCGTGCGGAGCATTTCTGAGGTTTCCATAAACTGCGTAATGCGCTTGCCAAAATTTCTTGATTCATCATAAAGCTGCTGAAACATTCCCCGAACCGCCTCCGCATTGACACTGGCAAATGCTTTTATCATATTGCGCGGATAATTATTGACACTCGTCAAAAGAGTCGCCGTTTGCTCCGTCGCCTCCATAAACATTGCGCAAAAATCTTCTGCATAAATATTCCAATAATTCTGGAAATGCTGGACGGCTTCCCATTTATATTTTTCATCTTCCCAGTGCTTGGGAAAATGTTGTTTGTAAGCGGAAAGAATAGATAATAGCTTTTTTTCATTAAACATTTATTTTGTGCTCCTTTTCGTACTTAAAGTATACCATTCATTGGCTTTGTCGTATTTTGGGATACCCTTTGCTATGTCCTACATTATTCTCCCTATTGTACCATAATTTTATATTTTCCGATACATTTTTCCAAAAATAAAATAGTCAAAACAAATGGTATATTACAATGGCACTCGTAAATTTAATAACTTTTATTGAAACTCCATGCTAATTGTGTTATACTCAGGCAAAGAAAATCTATTTCTCCTACTCGTACATCACAGTTGCCAGCTACGCTGACAAGCTTTATTTGAATAACCATGTACATTTAAAGTAAACACAGTGCCAAAGTGGGAAAATATGGTAATTTATCAATTATACTCACGAACATTAGATTTTCCTTTCTGCACAGCACGTATTGCCCGCTTATGCAATATGGGCTGTGCAGAAATTGGAAAATCTTAACGGCGTCAGTATATTCAGTTACAATTCACACCAACGCCAGATTTTGCAACAATTTACGAACATTCGGTGTGA
>CBCOYO010000077.1:0-15801 GCA_965114465.1 uncultured Lachnospiraceae bacterium | reverse complement strand
GAGGCTGTCGCATTAAGCCGAACGAATACAAGATAGTCTAACTATGTGTTAGAATTTATACTATATCTTGTATAATCAAAGCTTATTGCGATAGCCCCACTGGCGAACGTTAATGTTTGCCAATAACGCCGACTTATCAGGCTTATGGGGGTGCGCAATGTCCAATAAAAAGGAACGACAATTGAATTGCGAAGTATTGCGGATTGTGGCAATGTTAATGATTGTATGCCTGCATTATTTCGGAAAAGGCGGCTTGCTTGGAAAACCGTCCGATCCAGAGTTAACGGCTACAGGTTATACGATTTGGTTTTTAGAAGCATTGTGTCTGTCGGCAGTGAATCTCTATGTACTGATTAGCGGTTATTTCGGCGGCGGAACATATTCGCGGCAAAGACCTTTTCGGATTTGGAAGCAGGTGTTTTTTTATTCGGTGATAATTGGCATTGCTGCCTGTATAATAGGCGGGCAGAAACCGGATATTTATCGAATTTTTACGTATATATTTCCGATTGTAACAGAGCACTATTGGTTTGCGACTTCTTATATTATTCTTTGTCTGCTTATGCCTTTTTTCGATGCTGGATTTGCGTATTTTGACAAAAAGCAGATAAAATATATAATATTGGTGATGCTTTTGCTGTTTAGCATTTCCAAAACAGTGATTCCCATGCAGTTACCGTGGGATAAATATGGATATGATGCTTTTTGGTTTATGGTACTGTATCTGACTGGCGGTTATTTGCGGCGTTATGGCGTAGAACAAATAAAGAGTAGAGCACAGGCGGCACTGCTGTATTTGGGAAGCGTGGCAATGATATTTGCGTCGTTTCTTGTGCTGCGGATGGTTTTTCTCAAAACGGGAAAGCTGGAGGACTTAATAAATTACAGCTATACGTACAATTATTTGTTTTGTTATACGGCGGCAGTTGGGGGCTTTATATTTTTTGTAAATACATGGCAGGATTCGCCTTTTCTGGAGCGGCTGCGCAAACCGATAGAACTTTTGTCCGGCGCAACGTTTGGCGTCTATTTAATCCATGAGCATATAGAACTTCGCAGCCAATGGCCTAAGTGGTTCTATTGTGAGGAGCAGAGAACACAGTCAGTCGGTGGATTGTTGGTACATATGATATTTACGGTATTTACTGTATATTTAATATGTACTGCAATAGAAATAATCCGGTTTAATATAGCTAGATTAATTTTTCATAGAAGGTAGAGAACAGTTTATACTGCTTAACAGTTAAAATTTCCGAGTAACCTGACTACATAACGCCTGCTAAATACGTTTAACTAGTGTAGTGCGGTAAATCCTGGCGTTATGTAGTATAAAAAGTATATTAATAAGGTAGTTTTAACTAAAGTGGTTTTGAATGGCTTGATGCGTTACATTCAGCAAGGTTGAATTGTAATCTAATGTAATCTAATATAATATATTGAAATTAAAAGGGCTTGGCATGATAGAAAGGAGGTTTGCAAATGCGTCAGTTGAAGCAAAAAGCAATTGTTTCTTTGAGTGCGTTGCTTTTATTGGTTTATCCGCTGCGTCATGCATGGACAGGGCTGGACATTATGGATGCCGGATATTCTCTTGGCAACTATCAATATTTTGACAGCTTAAATAAAACATGGAAATTTGCAACGTATCTTTCTAATATTGTCGGGCGGATTTTAAGCTGGTTTCCGTTTGGAAATACATGGGCGGGCATGAATTTTTATACCAGCCTGTTAATCGGGATAACTGCCGCGGTGGTATATTTATTTTTTGTGCGGCTGTGTGTGCAGGCGCAGGGCGCTTGGTGGGAAAAACATATCCTTTTTCTGGCAGAGCTTACAGCAGTTTCGCTCTGCTGGGCACCATCTGTTATTTTATATCATTATTTAGGATATTTTTTTATTACAGCGGCAGCGCTTTTACTATATCAGGCAATTACAAAAGATAAAGAAAACTATTATATAATAGCAGGCGTTATTCTTGGGCTTTGTGTCGCGGTTCGTATGCCAAATATTACATATATGGCATTGATTCTGCCGGTGTGGTATTCCTGTTTTCAGACAGATGCAAATACAAGATGGCAGCGGCTGATAAGGCGGACAATGCTGTGTATTGCCGGATATTTTGTGGGGTTTTTAGCACCAATTATATATATTAGTATTCGGTATGGTTTTGCAACTTATCCGGAAATGGTGCAAGGGCTTTTTGCCATGACAGATACAGCTACGGATTACAAGCCGGATTCTATGGTTACGGCAATGTTTGTCGATTATATTGAAAACAGTGTTTGGCTGTTTCTCTTTTTGGCATATATGGCGGCTGGATTTGTGGCATTTGCTCTTTTTACAAAGATTTATGGACGAAAATCACAGAGCACAGGAAACCAAAGACTGCCGGACTTTGGCGAAAACCGTATTGCTAAAGGGTTGTATTTAACAGCGTATGGGCTTTACATCATTGGATTGCTGGTACTTGTGCGGCTGTGTTATGGCAGAGGGATGTTTGACTTTGACTATACAGAGTATTTTAGTATGTATAAATGGGCAGTCGTTTATCTATTGATTGTCAATGCGCTTTGCATCTGGTGTCTTATGTGTCGGCAGATTGGTGAGAAATTAAAGCTTTGGGCGGTTTTTTTGCTGGTAATTATTTGGATTACACCACTTGGAAGCAATAATGGGCTTTATCCGATTATTAACAACTTGTTTCTAACAGCGCCTGTTTCTGCGCTTATGTTAACTGCGCTTTTCCGCCAATTTAAAGGCGTTGCACACGCATTTGTTTTTCGCTGGGGGATAGGGGTTTTGCTGGCGGGCATGGTTTTACAGAGTCTGCTGTTTGGTATATTTTTTGTATTTCATGATAAACAGCCAATCGGCATGGCGGCAGAAGAACAGCGGCAGGCCGTTTATCTTCAAAGCAGCGACAAAGTGAACGGGCTGAAAACGACAACAGAAAAGAAAGAACTGTTGGAGGCACTTGACCAGTTTTTAGTAGAAAATAATCTTACCAAGAAAAAGTTGATACTTTACGGTGATATTCCGGCGCTTGCCTATATTTTTAATATGGAATCCGCAGTATTTACGACGTGGCCGGATTTAGACTCTAATCCGCTGACACGGTTGCAGCAGGATTTAGACAACATTAGCAATGAAAAAGAGGATGAGTTGCCGGTGGTTATTTTCGGCACACAAGCAGTTAACAAGCTTAAACAACAAAGCGGCATCCGTTATCAAAAGTTTTCTGCAATTTGGGAATTTATGCAGAAGAAACAATATAAAGCAGTCTATCAATCCAAACAATATCGAGTGTTCTACCCACCAGGTCTTTTAAATGGATATTTTGGAAAATAGATGCTGCAATCCAGCAAGGCTGAGTTGTAACACTCTTTTTGCCGTTCAGGATAATAGAATCAGGTAACAGTTCGTGAAAACCACTTCGTGAAAACTACTTCGTGAAAACCACTTCGTGGTGGCTTGATGCATCTCTGCCACTACGCTGTTTCACGGGGTTGTTGCAATAAGCTTTGAGTATCCTAGGCTGAACTGTTACAGAATCAGATTCAATCTTGCAAAATAAGCTTGATGTGTGTAATATGAAGAAAAAGAAAAAATGGCGGGGGTTTGACCAGTGCGAAAGTCGCACTCCATGTGGGGTGCGTAAGTTGAAATAAAAAAATGGCGGCAATTTGGCATGTGCAAAAAGGAGGGAAAACATGATTAACTTTAATGTACCGCCCTTTACGGGAAAAGAGATAGAATATATCAAACAGGCGGTGGAAAATCAAAAGATTTGCGGTGATGGGCCGTTTACTAAGAAGTGCAGCGAATGGATTGAGGAACAGACAGGAACGAGTAAGTGTCTACTGACCACCTCCTGCACACATGCCACGGAACTTGCAGCGCTGCTTGCAGAGATTCAAGAGGGTGATGAGGTGATTATGCCTGCATATACATTTGTATCAACGGCGGATGCCTTTGTATTGCGCGGGGCAAAGGCAGTATTTGTGGATATTCGGCCAGATACAATGAATATCGACGAGAATAAAATAGAGGCAGCAATTACAAAGCGTACAAGGGCGATTGTTCCTGTGCACTATGCAGGCGTGGCGTGTGAGATGGAAACGATTATGGCAATTGCCGAGAAATATAATTTAATGGTAATTGAGGACGCGGCACAGTGTATTCTGGCAAGTTATCAAGGAAAAGCACTAGGCACATTTGGGGATTTTGGGTGTTATTCTTTTCATGAAACAAAGAATGTCAGTATGGGCGAGGGCGGAGCGCTGCTTATCCGTGATAAGAAGTATATACAGGAAGCAGAGATTATCCGTGAAAAAGGGACAAACCGTTCGCAGTATTACCGTGGTCAGGTGGATAAATATCGTTGGATGAATTATGGCTCGTCCTATTTGCCAAGCGATATGAATGCGGCATATTTATGGGCGCAGCTAGAGCTTGCCAAGGAGATAACCAAGGCGAGGCTGGAACGCTGGGAGCAGTATCATACACAATTACAGCCGCTGCAGGAGCGTGGAATTTTGGAACTGCCGGTAATACCAGAGGAATGTATTCATAATGGTCATATGTACTATGCCAAGGCAAAAGATATGGAAGAACGGACGCGGCTGCTTGCATTTCTTAAAGAGAACGGTATTTTGTCGGTATTTCATTATGTGCCGTTGCATACGGCACCGGCAGGCTTAAAGTTTGGCGAGTTCCGCGGAGAGGATATCTATACAACAAAAGAGAGTGAACGTCTGTTTCGACTGCCGCTGTTTTTCACATTAAAAGAGTCGGAAGTTGACTATATTGTCAGTAAAATCAAGGAATTTTACGGTGTTTCATACTAACGAATTGTTTAATAAAAGGAAAATCTAATCATTCGTGAGTATAAGTATGGTAAATCCGTAAGAAATTATTCCGAAATCGTGCGGGTATGCGGTGTGGGAATAGTTTTCAAAAGGGAAGGAGCTCTGTCAGATAAATGGGTGGCGGTGCAAAAGGAATGGCTGGGAAAATTTGCGGCGTTATGATTTTTACATTCTGCGTTGTTGCAATTCCAGCAGTATGTTTTGATTTTTATTATGACTTAAATGATGATACAGTAATCAAAGATATCTTATCAGGCGCTTATACAGGTGTGCCGAGCGGATACAGTATACAAATGTTGTATCCACTGTCATGGTTGATTGCGTCGGCATATAAAGTGATGCCTGCGCTGCCTTGGTTTGGAATGTTTTTGTGCTGCTGTCAGTTTGGTGTGCTGGTGTTGGCGGCATGGCGGCTTTGGGGGCTGGCAAAAACGGGAATCGGCAAAACCGCAGCATTATTTACAGAGGCGGTGCTGGCTCTTGGGCTGATATTAAGGGAACTGGTAATTATACAGTATAGCATTACGGCGGGGCTGTGCATGATAGGTGCGGTATTTTTGTTCCTTACGGCAAAGCGGGCAGACAAGCCGTCTGCATTTCTGCGTCGCAATATGGTGTCAGTACTGTTGGTAGTGCTTTCCTTTATGATTCGTACAGAAATATGTTTGATGCTTATGCCGTTTTTACTGCTTGCAGGTATGGTAAAATGGGGCGGCGAAGAAAAAATTTTTACGGGAGTGAATTTTCGGAAATATTTGATTACATTTGGTACAGCGTTGTTTGGGATGTTAGTAGTGATTTCGCTGGATTATCTTGCGTACAGCAGCAGCGACTGGATGAGTTTCCGGCAATTTTTTGACGCAAGAACGAAATTATATGATTTTTATGGGCTTCCAGAATATTATTCTGATGAAAATAACGCAGATACAGATATTGTAGAACAGACAGGCTTGTCAGAAGAATCGTATGTGCTTTTGGAAAACTATAATTTTGCCCTTGACGAGTCTATTGATTCCTGGGTGCTGGATTCTTTGGCAGCGTATCAGCGGCAGCAGGCACAGAATGGGCAGGCACTGCACAGTACCTTTGGATTTGTTAGTAAAAATAGTGTTTCCGAGGCGTTATGGCTTTATAAAGAACATTTGTTGTCGGGCGTAAGCAGCTTGTATAATGCTTTTTTTCATCAAGGAGAGGAATCGAAACAGACATTTTCTGGCGAAGCAGTCTGCGGCTATGCGGTGGCGGGAACATATGTTGTCTATATTTTACTGTGCTTTTTCCCAGTTTTTGTGCCAACACAAGAAGTTGTATCAAAAAAAGTTGTGCATCTGAAAAAAGGACAGGTGTTGTTTAAAATTCTTGCTTTGCTGGTTATTCGCAGTATTTTATGGCTATATTTATATATGGTAGACCGGATTGTCAGCCGCGTTACTATGCCGCTTTTAATTATGGAACTTGCGGTGCTGCTTGGCTTTCTTCTCAATGATTTGCCGGAGGGGAGCTTATCTTTGGATAATTCGACGCAGCAGGGCATGACAAGACAGGAAGCGCGGTCGGTGTGGTTTTTTGGAACTCTAACGAATATGGTGATAAGTGTGCTGTGTATTTTATTTTTGGCAGGTGCATTTGCGGTAAATTTTCATACGGTATCAGAAGAATATACGGCGCGGGAGTATGTTGGCGGTAGATGGGGGGCATTAATGGAGTATTGCAAATCTAATAAGGGGAATTATTATATTATTGATGTATACTCCTCCACTTCATATCAGGGGATACCTTATGCGGAAAAAATATTTTGCGAGGTGGATAATACTTACCGTAATTATGATATCTGCGGCGGCTGGGTGGCAAAAAGCCCTTTGTATAAGAAAAAGCTTGCAAGGTCTGGCTTAAAAGATGTACAAAGCGCGCTTTATTCTGCTAAGAAAAATAAAAATGCGGCGGAAACATTTTTTATTGCCGCCTGTGACAAGGATTTAGGCTGGTTAGAACAGTATTATTTCAAGAGGGGACTTTCTGTGGAAGCACAGTGCATTGATAGAATTGATGATATGGAATATAATCCTGCATTTTCTGTCTATAAGCTGGTCTATAAGCAGAAGAAGGAAGTATAGTAAACACAAATAGTATTTGCGTTTACTATTAATAAATAGAGAAACCGGAGGGGTAGACAAATGGAGTCTGTGGCAAAAGATTACAGAATCAGCGGAAATCAGGTTTATCTTCGGCCTATAACAGCAGCGGATACGGATATGGTGCTGGGGTGGCGCAATTCTGACAATGTAAGGGAAAATTTTATTTACCGAAAACCAATTACGAAACAAGAACATTTGGACTGGCTGCATAATAAGGTAGAAATCGGGCTGGTACACCAGTTTGTTGTGTGTGCCCTTGCGGATGATAAACCGCAGGGCTGTGTATATTTGCAGCATTTTGAGGAAGAAAATAATAAGGCGGAGAGTGGGATTTTCTTAGGGGACGACATAGCGCGCGGGAAAGGAATTGGAACGGAAGCGGTGCGCTTAATTGTGCGCTACGGCTTTGAACAGCTTGGGCTGCATAAGATTATTGCACGGGTGCTGGCGTATAATGAGCCGAGTCTTCGCCTGCATATACGGGCAGGTTACGAGCGGGAGGCATATTTTCGGGAAGATGTGCGGATAAACGGGAACTATGAAGATGTGGTATTGTTTGGGATCATTCATCGGAATAGCGAACTGTAAGAAACAGGGGGTTTTCATGAGTAAAATCAGTTTTATTATTCCTTGCTATCGGAGTGAGAAAACACTTGCGCACGTGGTAGAGGAAATAAGGGAAACAATGTTGGGATTAGCAGCGTATGAATATGATATATTTCTGGTAAACGATTGTTCGCCGGACGATACCTTTGCAGTAATCCGCAGACTGTGCAGCCAATACGATAATATTACAGGCATTGATTTGGCAAAGAATTTCGGGCAGCACGCGGCATTAATGGCAGGACTGCGCAGGTCGGACGGCGATATTGTCGTGTGTTTGGATGATGATGGGCAGACACCGGCTTGCGAGGTTGGCAAACTGATAGAGGGCATAGAGAATGGCAGAGATGTGATTTATGCCAGTTATGAGAATAAAAAACATAGTGCATTTCGGAATTTTGGTACATGGATGAATGATATTATGACAAGGGTTATGCTGGAAAAGCCAAAGGAATTGCAGATAACCAGTTATTTTGCGGCAAGACGGTTTGTAGTGGATAGTATGCTGGAATATGAGAATAGTTATCCGTATGTAATTGGGCTGGTACTGCGGGCAACAAGGAATATTGCAAATGTACCAGTCAATCACCGCAGCCGTGAAATCGGCAGTTCCGGCTATACCATGAAGAAACTGCTGGGGCTGTGGTTTAACGGATTTACTGCGTTTTCGATATTGCCGCTGCGAATTGCAACGGTTGCCGGCGCTATTTTTGCAGTCAGCGGATTTTTATATGGTTTTTATACAATTATTAAGAAATTTGTTAATCCGGCTGTGCCGCTGGGATTTAGTTCTATGATGGCGGCAATTGTATTTATCGGCGGCATGCTAATGGTTATGCTGGGACTGATTGGAGAATATATTGGGCGTATTTATATTAGTATTAATAATTCTCCGCAGTATGTTGTCCGAGAAGAAATCACAAAAGGCAAAACAGTTGTATAATATGTTGTATTGTGCTATACTGAAACGCGGTAGAAATGTAAAATAATGGTAATAACAAATTATGGAAGTTGCCGCAAAGATAAATGAAAGCAATGAAATTGTGGAAAACTTAGTACAATATGGTATGCCATAATTCATTATGGTATGTGTACAGATCTGTATACAGATTAGAAAGCGCAGGGAAAGAGTTTGGGGATGAAAGGAAATTTCTTGGCAAAAATATTGTCAGATGAAAAAAATGTCTATCGAAATACATGGATTCAGATCGTGTTTGCAACGATAGCTTTTATCCTGCTGGTTCGAGTATACCCTATGCAGGTTTATCAAAAGCATACGTACTCCAAGCAGAAGGCGTTTTCGACAGCACAGCAGGCAGGCGCTGCGGGAGAACGTTTTACACAGACGGATAAAAAATTGCAGAAGATATTTTTTTCGGATACGCATTTATCTCAGATAACCTTGTATCTGCGCTGTGAAATGCCTAAAATAGTGGAACGAGCACAGACGATTTTATTCCGTTTGTATAACGATAGTTTTTCTTGCATCTATGAGGAAATTTATAGCTGTAAAGATATTGCAAAGGACGGATATCTGTGTGCAACGCCGGATCTCGATGTGGAGCAGGATATAGAATACTACTATGAAATACTGGTGCCGGAGGACTGTAGTGCGGAAATTTTTCTGCCGACAGCGGACAGAGGACAGCTTGCGCAGCTTGAAAACAGTACATTGTATATTGACGGTGTAATCAATGATACAATCTGTTTAGCCGCTGATTTTGACTATACCAAACCGCTTAGCGTGGTGGGAATTGTTGTGTATGATATTTGGATTCTTGTGGCTGCGGGGGGATTGTATTTACTTGTGGCGTATCTGCTTTTTGGCTATGACAGGTACTTTTCAGGGTATCAGCAGATAGTGCAAAAATATGTGCGGATTGCGGCAAGTATTGCAGTTATAATTTCACTTGTTATTTTATTTGTTTTTTCTGTGGTGCAAAACCGTTTTGGCGGTGCGGCAGCGGACAGGCTGTTTTTTACAATTGCGATTGCGGCTGCGGGATTCTGGGCAGCAGGTGCACTGTGGCTTCCGATGTTTTTTCCTAAGAAACCGAAGAAAACACAGCTTACAGCGCAAATGCGGCGTTCTCTAATATGGCGCAATTATATCCAGACGGTGAGTTTTGGCTTTTTATTTTATGCGTTGTGTCAATATGTTAATGCAGACAGGGAATACTATCATATTACCAATACGCGCTGGATGCTGATTTTCCTTGCGATTGCTTTTCTAATGATGTATGGCGGGAGGCAGTTTCTTCATATAGGAAGTCTGATATGGCTGGTTATTGCTGCGATTGGAACAGGATTGTATTGCAGGGATTTTATGGAGGATGAGAAAGAACTATTGGTGGCGCGTCTTACGTGCGGCGTGGTGGCATCATGGGGACTGTTGATTTTAAATATGCTGTTACGGCTTAACGCTAAAAGTATTCGTGCAGCAATGCAGGCAATTACGGAGAATTTCTCGGATTGGCAGGGTTTTTTGCGCAGATATTGGCAGCAGATTTTATATGGCGGTTTTTGGTTGGTATTTTCCATACTGATGTTTGCATACCGTTTTGAAAAAACATGGGTGTTTACGGCGGTGCTGCCATTTATTGCAATGTTTTTTATAAAGCTGACGCCGGCTGCGCGAAGCCGATTTTTAAGGAATTTAACGAATGGTATTTTGCTTAGCTTCGGGCTGGTTTGTCTGTTTTGCCTGCTGCATCGGCCGCATCACTATTGGATGCTGTATCGGTATGGTGGTATTTTCCATACTGTAGCGTGTACGGGGATGTATCTTGCAGTGGTAATCGGTGCGGCTGTGGGGAAGCTTTACGGTAAACTGCGGGATAGAGAAAAAATGCTTTGGCGTTGTTTCGGCGAGTATTTTGTAACGGCGTGTGCGTTTGGATTTGTACTGCTGTCCATGTCACGAACAGCAATGTTAACCTGTACTGTAACGGTGGCAGCAGTGGCAGCGCTTGCGGCGGTGACATACCGCAAAACATCCAAGAGGCTGCTGCAAGAGTTTGGAATGCTTGCTGTGGTAATCTTTGTCAGCTTCCCAATGGTTTTTACGGCAATCCGTATGCTTCCGGCGCTGGTCAATGACCCTGTCCGCTATGATATAGAGTTTCAGGATGAAAGCTTTATGGTTTATAAAGGCGATCCGATTAACTCTGATAAATATATGACCGTGGAACGATTTTTCCTAGCACTGTTTGGGCGGTTTCAAAAGGAAAATGCAGGCAGTGAGGAGTCGGCGCATCTTGAAAAGGAACAACATTTCGAAAAAGATCAGGGGCTTGACGAGAAGCGCAGCCCTCAAGGGGAACAAAATTTCCTTGTATACAATGGCAACGATTTATCTGGAATGGATATCAATGCATTTGCGCAGCAGACTGTGCAGGCGGCAGAGCTTGAGGCGGACGGGGAGGAGGATAAGAAATCCCAAAATGATATATCGAATGGACGATTTGAGATTTTTGGCGACTATTTTCAGGCATTGGAGTTTCGCGGACATCCCAAAATGGCACCAGTGAACGAAGACGGTGAGGATTATGCCCATGCCCATAATTCTTATTTGCAGGTTGCTTATAATTTTGGCTTGATTGCAGGCATTTTATTTTTGGCGATATGTGCTTTGTCGCTGTGGCGTTCTATTTGCCTGTTTTATACACAGGGGAAAAAATATAGTATCTATCTGGTACCTTTTTCATTAATTGTCGTATTCGGATTTGTAAGCCTGACTGAATGGGCGTTTCATCCCTGTATTCCGGCGGGGTTTTGTTTTTTGGTTTTACAGGTGCTATTGGTGAAAGCATCTGCGTGAATAGTTTTACGCAGTATGTTTGTGCAGCCGTAAAGCTGCGAAATAGGAGAGAAATAAAATGAAACTGATAAACCATATCAACACACAGCTTTTACATCGAAGGATTGTACTGGTATTATTTGACATTATGACTGCGTGTGTTGCAGGTGTCATACCTTTGTGGATTCGCTTTGAGTTAAATTTTAATGATATACCAAACGTCTATTTGGAATCCGTATGGAATTTTATGCTGATTAATGTGGTGATCACATTGATAGTATTTTATATGTTTCGATTGTACCATAGTCTATGGGCTTTTGCTGGAACTGCAGAGGCACAGAATATTGTGGCAGCGTGCTTTCTGTGTGCGGTTTTAAATTTCTTAGGCATGAATTTATTAAAGTATCCGATACCAAGAAGCTATTACTTTATGTATGCGCTGGTACTTACGGGTATTACAACGCTTGGACGATTTTCGTATCGTATTGTGCGTGGACGTGTACACAAGAGCCAGAACAAAAAGAATGGAACAAGAGTTATGATTATCGGTGCTGGAGATGCTGGTAATACTGTGATTAAGGAGATTACAAACAGTCATTTTAGCACAATGGTTATTAAGTGCATTATTGATGACAATGAAAATAAATGGGGGCGCTTTATCCAAGGCATTAAGATTGTCGGCGGCAGGGATAAAATCGTGGAATATGCGGCATTGTACGGGATCGACGAGATTATTATTGCAATACCATCTGCAAACCGTCCTACAATGCGGGCAATTGTGGAAATCTGCAAGGAAACAAGCTGTAAACTGCGGACACTGCCGGGTATTTATCAGTTGGTAAACGGCGAAGTGAAAGTCAGCAAACTGCGCAATGTGGATGTAGAAGATTTGCTTGGACGCGATCCGATTAAAGTCGATTTGGATTCTATTTTAAACTATGTAAAAAATAAAACGGTAATGATAACAGGCGGCGGCGGATCGATTGGAAGTGAGTTGTGCCGTCAGATTGCAGGGCATCAACCCAAACGATTGATTATAGTAGATATTTATGAGAATAACGCTTATGAAATACAGCAGGAACTCAAACATAAATATCCGAAACTGGATTTGGTTGTTTTAATTGCTTCTGTGCGCAATACAAACCGCATGAACAGTATTATGCAGGAGTATCGCCCGCATATTATATATCATGCGGCGGCACACAAGCACGTTCCTTTAATGGAGGACAGTCCCAACGAAGCGATTAAGAATAATGTATTTGGCACATGGAAAACGGCACAGGCGGCAGTGCAGAACGGTGTGCAGAAGTTTGTATTGATTTCCACGGACAAGGCAGTGAATCCTACAAATATTATGGGGGCGAGCAAGCGGATCTGTGAAATGATTATTCAAACGTATAACCGCCATTATGATACAGAATTTGTGGCGGTGCGTTTTGGCAATGTACTGGGCAGCAACGGCAGTGTTATTCCGCTTTTTAAGAAGCAGATTGCGGCAGGTGGGCCCGTTACGGTAACACATCCCGATATTATCCGATATTTTATGACGATTCCTGAGGCGGTTTCGCTTGTTTTGCAGGCGGGTGTTTATGCCAAGGGCGGCGAAATTTTTGTGCTTGATATGGGTGAGCCAGTGAAAATTCTTGATCTGGCGAAAAATTTAATCCGTCTTTCTGGCTATAAGCTGGATGAAGATATTAAAATCGAATTTACAGGGCTTCGTCCAGGAGAGAAACTCTACGAGGAACTTTTAATGAATGAAGAGGGATTGACCGATACGGATAATAAATTAATTCATATTGGAAAACCAATAGAATTTGACGAATCAGCGTTCTATGTGCAGTTAAATAATCTAAAAAAAGCAGTGGAAAATGAGTGCGAGGATGTGCGCTCGTTAATTCAGGAAATTGTTCCCACATATATTCCAAAGGCAGAGCCAGAGGAGGACGGGGAAGAAAGGGAGGATTAAGATTTATGGCAAGGATTTATCTCTCGTCACCGACAATGCACGGTGATGAACAGCGGTTTGTAAAGGAGGCGTTTGATACCAATTGGGTTGCTCCACTTGGCCCAAATGTCAATGCATTTGAACAAGAGATGGCACAATACACCAGATGCGGTTATGCAGCGGCGTTAAGCTCTGGCACGGCGGCGATCCATTTGGGATTAAAGCTGCTGGGCGTGGAGCAGGGGGAGGTAGTGTTTGTGTCCTCCCTAACCTTTTCGGCAAGCTGCAATCCGATTGTATATGAGAAAGCGACTCCGGTATTTATTGATTCTGAGCCGGACACATGGAATCTGTCGCCGCAGGCGTTAGAACGTGCGTTTGAAAAGTATCCACATCCCAAAGCAGTGATTGTGGTACATTTATATGGTACACCTGCGAAAATGGATGAGATTATGGAAATCTGCAATCGTCATCAAGTACCAATATTGGAGGACGCAGCGGAATCTTTAGGCTCTACGTACCATGGAACTGCTACAGGAACGTTTGGCCGCATTGGTGTGTACTCTTTTAATGGAAATAAGATTATTACCACCTCCGGCGGTGGGATGATGGTTTCCAAGGAGGAGGCATTGGTGCAGGAGGCGCGTGTACTTTCGACGCAGGCAAGGGATGCGGCGCGGCATTATCAGCATTCTAAAATTGGATATAATTATCGTATGAGCAATGTTGTGGCAGGAATTGGGCGGGGGCAGCTTCTACATATGGAGGAGCATAAGGCTCTGAAAAAAAAGTTGTATCAGCAGTACTGTGCGGCGTTTGCGGATATTGAGGCCATTGATATGAATCCAATGAATCCCGCAGGTGATGCAAATAACTGGCTTTCCTGCATTACATTAAAAGCAGGCAGCGGCGTTACGCCCATACAGATTATGGATGCCTTGGAAGCAGAGGATATAGAATCGCGTCCTATTTGGAAGCCGATGCATTTGCAGCCAGTATTTGCTTCCTATGACTTCTTTAGTCACAATGGTGGTCAGGGAAGCGGCGTGGACAGTGTTGGAGAAGATATTTTTAACCGCGGTTTGTGCCTGCCAAGCGATATTAAAAATACCGATCAGGATATGGAGAAAATAATCAGCATTGTGAGGTCGCAGTTTGGGTTATCATAGGAATAAAGGAAGTAATAAAAGCGGTATGTATCAAAAATATATAAAACGGCTGCTGGATATTGTGATTTCGCTGTCTGCATTGCTTGTACTTAGTCCCGTTTTGCTGATTGTGGCGGTTTTGGTGCGCATCAAGCTGGGAAGTCCTGTTATTTTTCACCAGCAAAGACCAGGCTATAAGGAGAAAGTGTTTAACCTGTGCAAATTCCGGTCGATGACAGATGGGCGTGACGAAAATGGCGCACTTTTGCCGGACGAGGTGCGGCTTACAAAGTTTGGCAAGGCATTGCGAGCAACCAGCCTTGATGAGCTGCCGGAGCTTTGGAATATTT
The DNA here is from genome assembly GCA_965114465.1 of uncultured Lachnospiraceae bacterium. Lineage (GTDB taxonomy): Bacteria > Bacillota > Clostridia > Lachnospirales > Lachnospiraceae > COE1. The sequence goes on along the minus strand of CBCOYO010000077.1, from coordinate 950 downwards.
TAAAGGGCGATATGAGTTTAATCGGCCCGCGCCCGCTGCTTGTGAAATACCTTCCGCTCTACAATGATTTCCAGAAGCAGCGCCACGATGTAAAGCCGGGTCTGACAGGCTGGGCGCAAGTCAATGGACGCAATGCAATTAGTTGGGAACAGCGGTTCGAATTGGATGTTTATTATGTGAAAAATATTTCATTTCTGCTGGATTTAAAAATTTTGTTTCTAACGTTTGCAGTAGTGTTTCGCCACAGCGGCATTAGCAGCGCAACAGATGCGACTATGGAAGCTTTTCAGGGAACAAAGCCAGAGGAGCAGAAACGTAGTGAAGAAAAATAAAAGCTTTTCAGGGAACAAAGCCAGAGGAGCAGGAATGCGGCGAAGAAAAATAAAAGCCTTCTAGGAGGCATAAAGCTGGAGAAGTGGGAAATCTTTTGCCATGTGGTTATAACAATGAAAGGGTTTGGTTAAGATGGATGGGGTGTTAAATATATTATTTTGCAGTGTAGGGAGAAGATGTGAGCTGTTAAAGGATTTCCGCAAATCCCTTGGGGATAAAGTAAAGCTGGTAGTAACCGATAACAGTCCCTATGCGCCTGCGCTGGCGTTTGCGGATGTTAGTTATCAAGTTCCTTTAATACATGATAAAACATATATTCCGACGATTTTAGAGATATGCAGACGGGAAGATATCCATGCAGTTACAACACTAATTGATCCGGAGATTGCCATTTTAGCGGAGAATAGAGAGGCATTTGAGGCGCTTGGTATTACAGTGCTTGCGCCTTATTCGGATACAGCATCACTTTGCTTTGATAAGTATAAAATGGCGGAGTACCTTACAAAAAAAGGGATTCCAACGATTAAGACCTATGACACTTTTGCGGCATTTCAGCAGGCTTATCATAGAGGGGAAATAGCGTTTCCAGTATTTGTAAAGCCAAGAACAGGAAGCGG
>CBCOYO010000076.1:0-15964 GCA_965114465.1 uncultured Lachnospiraceae bacterium | reverse complement strand
TGATAGTATGCAGACAGAGAGTTTAGTTTTTATTCCTTTCATTAATATAAAAAACCTTGAGGGTTATGTATTCTCAAGCTTTTTTATGTGCAGCCCCATGCAGAGGAAATATGCCGCAGAAGTGGTGCATGGGGGGCGCGGCGAGTAGGAGCTGTCGCATTAAGACAAACGGATACAAGATAGTATAACTCTGTGCTAAGATTTATACTATATCTGGTAGCATCCAAGCTTATTGCGACAGCCCTTATTTGATGGTTCTTAATTAGTATTCGTGTGATAGATGGATTTGTTTATACATGATTACAACAAAGATAAACATTCCTGTAGTAAAGAAGACACTTGGCGGTCTATGGTAAATAATTCTTGAAATAAGGATTTGAGTTCTGCTCGGGTAGATGACTGTTCTAACAATTCATTGATGTTGCGAGGTAAACAATAGAAAGTTTGCGGCGAAACACCCAGAAGCCCCCAAATTTTCCATGCTTGATCATGAAAATGCAGGTGCAAATCGGATGCTTCTAAAAGGAGCTTTTTCCAGTTATCGTTGTCAAGCATAGGTACTAGAGTGTTTCGATAACATTCTGATGCGTGCCACCTAGTTTCTATGGCAAGACCATTGATTTGATTTAACCACTTGCCGAGCTTTTTCCCGTCTGATTCCGTTTCTAACTTTTGATATATCTTTTGCTCTAGCTTATTCCTGTTGTTGGTATTTAAGTGATGAATCATATGACCAAGAGTTTCAGACAACGAAATCGTACTATCATATTGATCCGTTATGAAAACGATATTGCTGAGTTTATCATACCAATCTTTATTAAGTTGCGGCAAATGGCGGGATTTCATTAAGTATGGAAGATTTTTATCATCGTGATATCCTGTTATCACTGCCCACAAATCGCCGAGCCCCAATTTAATTAAGACAGGGTGCTTTTCCTCAATAGACTGTATTATTTTATTAAATAGGATATTTTCTTCTGTATTTTTGTTCATTGACTCATAGTGATAACCAGATGCATATAAAGCTAAGGACAGTCGGTCAAGAGCGGTTTCTGAAAATTCGTCTGCGATGTATGGCTTGTTGTACGAATTACCAATTTCCTTATCGAGCCAAAAATAAGCGCAGCCTGTTATGGTTATTAAATATTGATATATTTTAAGGTGATGCTTATGGATAAAGAGTTCATCCCCACAACCGCCGCATCGTATGCAATTGCGTTGATGTTTGCCACAGAAAAAGGGTGTGTCTTCTGTATAACCATTTCGATATAGAAGAATGGAAGAAAGAGCACCGAAAAAGGTGTTCCTTTGTGCATTTACAGGGAAAGAGATTACGTTTTCAATGCTTTTTGTCATATGAATGCCTCCAGTAAATTATTAAGTATATAAATTAGTGCAATGTATTATATAAAGCATAACTTAATTTATATAATCAAGTCAATAAAAATTTGCCGAAGGTTTATATTTAAAAATATATTGGTTATTTTTCACACCCACGCCAAAGTAGTGGGAATCATGCGCCAAAATGCTTGCACTTTAGCATTTTGTGTGCAAAATCTGTTATAATTCACACCTCAGTAACCAATAAGCTGATAAAAACTGGCATGAGTGTGAATTGTAACATATATTGCTGTTCATCCCGTTCCAATAATGGGTAAGAATCCATGCAAAAATTGCAATACGAACTGCGTTTGTTATGAATCAGTAAACTTTTGAATGAAATTGATTCACGAAGCCCTGAAAATCTTATAGAATGGGCATTTTTCAGTGGTTTTTTAATATATATGTTGGATTGCATTTCTTGACACTATTACGACATACCGTTATAATTGATGGAAGAAGAATCCATGAAATGGGGAATAGAGAAATGAAATTAATGAGTTTGTTAAAGGAAAGGCAGCTTTCTGTTTATCAGTGTGCTAAGGAAAGCCATGTGGCATATACTACTTTGTCAGATATTGTGAAAGGAAAAACCAAGATTGAAAAAAAGATAGTGAAAAGGAAGCTTAAATATGCTATAGTAGATATAGGTTTGTGCATCGGCGATTTATACGCATAAACAATAAATTTTATTACATAGTTTATTACATTGTCCAGAATTATTGATTGGTATGCGTGCAGAGCAGGCAGGGAGGGGAATAAATGAAAAATATTTTAGTAGTAGTGGATATGCAGAAAGACTTTATTGACGGAGCATTAGGAACTAAGGAGGCGCAAGCGATTGTTGCGCCGGCGGTCAATGTGATTCAATCCTTTGACGGGGAAGTGGTATATACCAGAGATACGCATTTTGACAACTATCTTGAAACGCAGGAGGGGAAAAATTTGCCGGTTGTGCACTGTATAAAAGGGAGCGCAGGCTGGCAGCTTGACCCAAGAATTGCGGCACTCTGCACGGATAAAAGCCGGATTTTTGACAAGCCGACATTTGGTTCTGTGGATTTAGCGGCATATCTAAAGGAAAATCAAGACTTGGAGCATATTACGCTTTTAGGGCTTTGTACAGATATCTGTGTAATATCAAACGCACTGTTAATCAAAGCTAATCTGCCAGAAGTGCCTTTGTCTGTTCTGGAAAAATGCTGTGCAGGCGTTACACCAGAAAGTCACAAAAATGCGCTGGAAGCAATGAAAATGTGTCAAATTGAGATTCTATAAGGATGGGAGCTGGTATGAAATTTTCTGGAAAAATAAAATTCTCGTTTAACTCGCCGGTAGTAATCGGATTTACACTAATATGCTTTCTGGCATTGGTACTTGGCTGGATTACACGCGACTTTACAACCAATGCACTGTTTAACGTTTACCGCTCGTCACTGCTATCGCCGCTGACGTATGTGCGGCTGTTTGGTCACGTATTTGGCCACGCGAATTGGGAACATTTTATTGGCAATATTATGCTGCTATTGATTGTAGGGCCGCTTCTGGAAGAAAAATATGGTTCTTCTAACCTAGCGTTTGTCATTATTGTAACAGCGCTGGTAACAGGAATCTTTCACTTTATATTTTTTCCGCACGCACAGTTGCTTGGCGCAAGCGGCGTGGTATTTGCGTTTATTCTGCTTTCGCCTTTCACTAGTGTAAAAGAAGGAACGATACCGATTACGCTGGTGCTTGTTGCAGTTTTGTATATCGGTGGACAGATTTATAATGGTATTGTTGTCTATGATAATGTATCACAGTTAACGCATATTTTAGGCGGCTGCGTTGGCGCTGGGCTGGGGTATGTGATGCATAAGAGGAAGATGAATCGGTATTAATTTGATATTCCTTTCTACACAGGACGGATTGCCCGCTTGTGCAATATGGGTTGTGCGTAAATTGTAGAATCCTGTTACAGTTCAGTCTAGGACTTTGCACTATGCTGCAAAGCCCGTAAGAAAGCATAGTGACTGAGATACATCAAGCCATCGCGAAGCGATTTTGTATGGCTTGATGCATTGCAATTTATACTTATGGTCACTAAAATTTGCCCAATCACCCGACTCACGAGCGGAAAGCATTGTGAATATGTGGTAAATTTGACCGCTCGTGAGTATAGCAAGTCTGAATTGTAACAGAATCTTAATGTTTGTCAGTATACTTGCTTTCCTTTTGCAGTACACAACTGCTAATAACGCCAATACCACCCAATATTGCGCAGCATTTTGAAGGAAAAACAATTCCAGCCGCTACCAAACCAGCACCGACAATAAAGTTGCATACCGCAGCCGTTTTCAATGTTTTCTTTTTCGGATTGGGAAGTGCTACGGAAATTCCCAATGTATTATTTAGCTTTTCGCAAGCTTGATTGACTTCTTTAATCATATAAATCCTCCTTGTTTTCTAAAAAAATGCCTGTTTTTCCGCAAAATCTACTTTTACAGAATTAGAGGTATACTTCTAAAATAGAATCTGCTTTTATAAAATCTGTTTTTACGGAATTAGAAAATTTTTTTCCTAAAATAATAGCTGAATACTGTGATTAGCAATAAGTAATGCGCCAACGCCTATGCAAATCCATAGAACCGTGGCGTTCTTTTCTTTCTCTTCGTTCTTATTAAAAATATTTCTTTTATAAAGAAAAAGAAAAAGGAATCCTATACCTACAAGACAAATTCCGACAATCAATGATACCATTGAAATCATCTGCATAATTTCCGTACTTGGGACAGGTACAAACTTGGGAATTGGAAATTTCATTATTGTGCCTCCATTTCGGGGTGTAGCTGCCTTTTAAAAATCAGCGTTACTTTCTGCGCTATGCCAATAAGGGAATACTGAGAGCTGCCGATACATGGATAAGAAAAACAAGCAGCCAGTTCCCAGCCATTCTTGCCGTAAGAGTTCAGTTTGTCAGACAATGTTTTTTCAGAATGCTCTGTTTCCTTGGTGTCGACAGATATCGTTTTGTACTCAAATTCTATCATTAAAATCCTCCATTCTTTCTATACTTACGAACGATTAGATTTTCCTTTCTGCACAGTACATATTGCCCGCTTATGCATATGGGCTGTACAGAAATTGGAAAATCTTAACGGTCGTTAGTATAAATCTAGTAAATTTGCGCTTCTGCACAAATTTTGTTTTCGTTACACAAAAATCTCTGCCACAAGCTTGTCTGCCATAAAATCAAAAACGGCGAAATAATCACAAGTGGCGGAAAGCGTTTCTTTTGCGCTTATTGTTGACAGCAGTGCGCTTAAAATTCCATATGCTTGTGCTTCCTCTATTTTTAGACTTAAGTTTGCAGTATGAATAACTTGTCTAAAAAAATCGAAGCTGTCAAGTTTGATTTTCTTTATCATTTCTTCGGGCAGTTTGGCTGCAAAAGACTGGAAATCAGGCGTATTGACATTGTATAAAAATGGTTTACTGTCATATTCCCGAAAAAGCTTTTTCATGGACTGTGCAAATCCTTCTTTTGTCTGGCTGTTCTTGTTTATATCAAGAACCTTTTCTGCTAATCGCCGTTGTATGTTTATGATTGTTTCAAAAAACAAATCTTCTTTTGTCGGGTAAAGCGTATAAAAAGTACCAATAGATATCAATGATCTGTCGCATAAATTTTTAATGCTTGTTTTTTTGTACCCTTGCGTTATCCAGCATTCTTCACATAATTCTTCCAGCTTTTGTCGGATAGCTTTTTTATCTGTGTCCAAAAGGACTGGTTTTGATGGCATAATTTATATCCTCCTTTCACGTGAATTTTATTTGCGAATATTCGTAATTTATATTCGCAAAATAATAGTAGCACGGTTAAGAACAATTGTCAAGTTAAAAATTATAGTAAAAATTTAGGAATAAAGTCTATTCAAAATAGATATTTTCAAGTATAATAATAGACAATAGATACAACCCATCTCTTTTCGTGTAAGTTTTGACACTGCGATTTTATTATAAGATGGTGTGTTTGTATCTTTTATTTTGAGAAAAAACAGCGGTTACAGCTTGGCAGGGCTGCATTGTAATAAACGCGGCAAATCTTTTTGACGTGCAGTATATTGTGCGCAGACCCATGCAGAGGAAATATGCTGCTAAGGCGGCGCACGGGTCGTGCGGCGAGTAGGGAAGATGGCTGTTCCTACTCTATTTTAGGTCGCTGTGGTAATTTATTTTATAAGAAAGAGGAATCCGAGATGAACCAGACAAAAAAACCAAAGTCCGAAAGAAATGTTCCAAAACGGTGGGGATTGGGAATCACTGTGAAATTAGTGTCGGCGATTGTTGTCAGTGTTGTTATTGCTGGCTATGTATTGTTGACAAATGTGTTCGACCAAATGTCCCAGACACTTTTAGAGAAAAGTGAAGAAATGCTTACCACTACGATGGATAAGACGATCCAAGAAACCAAGGCATGGATGAACCGAACGCTTACCATGCTCGAAACCCAGAGAGATACGATAGAATATGAGGATATGGCAATCCCTGAAATAAAAGAGTATGTTAAACATACAGAAGGGCAGAACGAGGCTTACCCAGCAGGATTATATGTGGCGTTGACAGACGGTTCGCTGTATCATGCATCATTTGTGCCAGGGGCAGAATATAATGCATTGGTTAAAAGCTGGTATCAAAACGGGATAGCATCAGAGGACTTTATATTGGGAGAGGTGTATTTTGATGAGGATAGCCAATCCTATGTAGTGGGAGCTTCCGGCGTGCTTAAAGATGGAAAAGGTGCAGTCCGCGGTGTGGCGGCGGCGGATGTGTATTTGGATTCTATTTCTGATATTGTTAATGGCATTCAGCTTGAGGAAACTGGCAGTATTTTTCTAGTGGATACGCATACAGATACAATTATTGGACATAAGGATAAGACGATAGTTGGTGAAACACTGCGCGCGTCGGGTGGGTTGTATGCCTATGCTGATGAGCAGATACAAGCTGGAAAAATGGGTCTTAGTCTGTACGGAGATATTTATATTCAGATTGCAGAGATAGAAGGAAGTAATTGGATCGCGGTAGCTTATGTATCTAAAGAGGAAGTATTATCAGAACTTTATGCTCTGACGCATACTATGGCAGTAGTATCAGGGATTGCAGTGTTAGTGTTGGTGCTTCTTGTGATGCTGCTGACACGGTGGATTATTGGCCGCCCCGTGAAAGAATTGAGCAGAGTGGCTACCCGTATTGCAGAGGGTGATTTAGATCAGGCTATTCACTATAAATCAAGAGATGAGCTGGGTATTCTTGCGTATAACTTTAACAGGGTTACAGAAAGACTGCGTGATTACATAAAGTATATCAATGAAATATCGGATATTTTAAAGTCTGTTGCAAAGGGGAATCTGGCATTTGAGATTCAGAGCGAATATACTGGTGAATTTGCGAAAATCAGAAGTTCTTTGGAGGAGATCGCAGTTGAATTAAATATGGCAATGGGGCAGATGAAAGCATCTTCTAGGGACGTTGCTGCAGGAGCGGCATTGGTTTCCCAAAGTGCTGTGAATTTGTCGCAAGGTTCTACGGAACAGTCCGCAGAAGTGGAAGAACTGGCAGATCATATCGGTGAAATATCGGATAGTGTGCAAAAAATTGCAAAAGATGCGCAGCAGACCAGCAGCCTTTCAAAAGAGGTTAGAGAAGGGTTATTGGAAAGTAATACAAAGATGCAGAATATGACAGCAATTATACAGAAAATTAGTGATAAATCAAACGAGATTCATAAGATTGTAAAAACTATTGATGATATCGCATTTCAAACAAATATTCTTTCTTTGAATGCGGCTGTGGAAGCAGCCCGCGCAGGAGAGTCTGGGAAAGGCTTTGCCGTCGTGGCAGATGAAGTGCGGATGCTGGCGGGCAAATCCGCTGAAGCTGCAAAGGAAACAACAGAACTTTTGGGAGAAACGATAAGCTCAATGAAGGAAGGTGCAAATGCCGCCGATGATACAGTGCAGTCTATGCTGGCAGCGGTTGAATTGGCAGATAAAATGGGCGGCTTAATCGACGATATTGCGGACAATACAAAACAGCAAGCAGCGATGGCAGCAGAGATTAGCCGTGGAATAGATCAGATTGCTGTTGTAGTTCAGAGTAATGTGGATACAGCGGAATCAAGTGCTGCGGCAAGTGAGGAGCTGTCCGGTCAGGCGGATACCCTGCGAGAGTTGGTGGCTAGGTTTCAATTAAAAGAGTGATAATGTACTGCTGCTTTATTTACAAAAGTTATACTAACGACCGTTAAGATTTTCCAATTTCTGCACAGCCCATATTGCATAAGCGGACAATACATGCTGTGCAGAAAGGAAAATCTAATCGCTCTTGAGTATAGTATTATGATAAGAATTGAAAACGAATGTATTTCAATTAATAAATAAAAATCCTGCAGGTTTGGGTTTGCCCGAACATTTGCAGGATTTTTTTGTAGGCATTACTTTTAGTTGGCAGAGTAATAAATGCAAGAAGAAAAAGAAGGTCGAATCTCAATACAGTTTTGTAGCATAAACACCAAAAAACGCACAATAAGCAAACGCCTATTGCTGAAAATAAGATAATTGATATAATAAACACAAACAACAAACAACAAACAACAAACAACAAACAACAAACAACAAACAACAAACAACAAATAACAAGTAACAAACAATAAAAAGCAAACAACAAATAACAAGTAACAAACAATAAAAAGCAAACAAAGATATAAAAACTACAAGTAACAGCAAGCGTTTACATATAAACGTATCAAAAACGGAGGAACACCATGCAAATCAATTATTATCAAGATGCATCCCTTCTGGAGAATTATGTGGATATCCATTATCGGGAGCAAGATGAGGAAGTGAGAAGTCTAATAGCATTTCTGGACGCAGGACAGGTGATAACTGGCAGAAAGGAACAAATTTCCAAACGTCTGTTTCTGAAAGATATCTACTATTTGGAGATTGTGGATAGACGTTGTTTTGCTTATCTGGACAAGGACGTATTTCAAATTGATTACAGCTTAAAGCTTTTTCTGGAAAAGTATTGGTCAAGCGGCTTTGTGCAGATTGGAAAGTCGCTAGTAGTAAATCTAAATAGAATTGACAAAATTTCGCCAGATTTTAATATGCGTATGCATTTAATACTGGAAAATGGCGAACAGTTGGTTTTAAATAGAGCCTACAAAAAGAACTTTATGGAAAGCTTGAAAAAGGGAAGGAGAAAACAAAGTGAAAATCATTAAAAAAGGAGAATTTATTCCCACAGTATGTATGATATACACAATTTTAAGCGTAGCAAAAATCGTATTGGAAGCTATGACACAAGGTAATTTCGGCGGATATCAGGCAAATTTATTGGAGATGTTGTTCCTTGCATTTTTGGCAACATTTGTATTGTCGCAGCATTACCGATTAGAACATCTGCCGCTTGCTGTTGTTGCGTTGGCGCAGTATATTGTGATGATTGCTGTTGTAATGCTATTAACATGGATATCCGGCAGATTCACACAGTTACACGAAAATGCATATCACGATATGTTTTGGTCATTTACGATTCCCTATGTGGTCTTTGCAGCAGTTTACTATGCAGCACTTTATATAGAAGTAAGAAGGGCAAATTATTTATTAAAACAGTTTAAGGAGGAACAAAACAATGCAGATACGAAATCAAATTAAGACAGCGGAAGCAAAAACAGCAGGCGTTTGGGATTATTTCAGTTTGGGGCTGACTGCGTTTGGCGGACTGGGAATGGAAGCAGTTTATGCATATTTCCTAGAGCCATTCGTGTATGGTGCGCCTATGCAGGAATGGACACCCGTTCAAACAATTATCCATTGGATTTGCATATGTATAACATGGGGGATTTTTGGAATTTGGCTGCTTCGAGAGTGTAAGGAAAAATACAATGTTGACCTTTGGGCTTCTAGCAGACCAATGAAAGCATGGCAGATTGCAGCAGTTTTCTTATTTATTATAACGGCTGTTGCGATAAATGCCTTGGAATGGGGAGGATTGAAAGTTATCTGTGAGTATCGAAACAAAGGGTTTCTGTTATTTGCATTCCAGTATATTTATTATGCATTTGAAACCGTGTTGTTTATGATGATTATTATATTTGGGCAAATGGCGTGCGAATGTTGGCTGGATGGCAGTTTTCCTATACAACTGCACGGGAAAATACCTTATGGGGGAATTGTATGCGGTCTAACATGGGGTTTGGCGCATATCTTTACTAAAGGAAGTCTATTGAGTGGATTTAATGGGATATTATGGGGCGCAATGATGGGCAGTGCTTATATATTAGTAAATAAAGATATCCGCAAGGCTTGGGCAGTGATGTTTTTGATGTTTGCGTTTTAAGTTTTAAAGAAGGGGCGTCATTGCGCCCCTTCCTTTTAGTTTGCCCAAGCAATCTGCTGTGTTTTTACCAGCGGGAATCGTTTTAAAAACGTTCCATCTAAATCTTCACGGTTCATATCAATTGCATTTAGTTGATTATTTGAGTATGTCTTATAATAATAAATCCCTTTTGTTGCGTTGATGCAGCAGGAATAAGTTGTGATATCATATTGATTCTCTGGTGATACAATACTTCCACGAATAACAGAAACGGCATCTAGTATATGAAATAGCTGCGCAATACTGCCCTGTTCATTGCTGCTGTTGACAGAGTTAATATTGAGGTAAGCCGCTTTTATAAAACGTGACGCCGGAGAGTAATCGCCTGGCAGTCCGAAACTTCCAAGACCTTGCCCAAAGGGGAGCAAGTGATATTTTTCGCTAAAGCAGTTTTGCGGCGCGCCAGTTGTTAGATTGAGATATTGGCACATATTGGTCATCTGAAATTGAAAAGTAGGGTTGTTTGTCAGCACGCCGACATCATTGTCAAACACGCTCATTCCCTCCTTTGTAGATTCTAACGTAATAGAGGAGGAACAGTCTGCTATATGCCAATGCAGCGGAGCAAGTGGGGTATTTTCATTAAATGGAATATTTATAAGATTGGTAGCAGCAAGAAGTGTTTTTGCCTCTGCGATAGTGGCGCACTTGCCTAGCACCCAATAAATTAACTCAAAAGGTGATACATTAGAGCAGTCTGAGCTGGGTTCTGATGTATAGTATGCATTGTCAGGAAAATTTAATCCTGCCATGCATAAGCCTTTTTCATTTACAGCTTCTGCATAAAGGGGGAAAACGTCTGCAATCATTGCAGCGCCGAGCAGTGCATAGTGTTTGGGCATTACACCAGCTTGGCGGAATACGAATGGATAATTCCGCGGCGTAAGTACCACATAATCAAAAAGTTCATGAGTTAAATCCATTGTCCGTCCAAAGTAAAAATCTGTCGTTTTCATTGCGATACTGGTACACATTTTATTCCTCCTGCAAAATACAATTCTATTTTATTGGCTGATTACTGTGCAGCTTATTTTTGTGAGTGACTGTTGCATATTCCTCGCAAATACAGTAAACAAGCAAATGCGGTAAAACTGCAAATGCAGTAAAACTGCAAATGCGATATAACTGCATAGTACATTGTATTCAGTATAGAATACAGGATATGCATATATTATGTGTTTTTATGTGACAGCCCCTTATCTTCTTTGCAGGTGAACATTTATACGGCGTTAAATTGATAAGTTATTTTTTGACAATTCCTAACGTAATTCGTTACTTTTCACACCTGCGTTATGCACTTGCTGCATGGTGTCGGAGGCAGTGCTCAAATGCCAGTTCTTGGACATTTTGTGTGCATCAATTGTTGCAATTCACACTGAATGTTCGTAAATTGGTGCAAAATCTGTTATAATTCACACCTCAGTAACTTATAAGCTAATAAAAACTGGCATAAGTGTGAATTGTAACGTAATTCGACATTAATTTCCATAAATATATTTTAGGTATTTGCAACTTCCAGATTTTAGGGTATCATAAGAGTAAGCGATTTGTTATCACGAGGATTCCTATTTATGCAAGGAGGATTTTGAATGAATAGAATGAAAAAGAGAACGGTACAAGGAATTGTGCACATAGGTGCTCTTTTAGTAGTGATCTTTGTACTGTTTATCTGGTATGCAGAAGAAAATAATAAACGTATTCTTAATTTGAACAAAAATTATGCGGCGGATTCTGCATGGCAGACTGCACAGCGGATAGAATCAGAATTGGAAAATGCTCTAGGTAGAATAGGAACATATGCTTATTTTCTAAGCGAAAGTTTACAGGAGCCGGAAGTAACATTGCAGATGTTATGTGATATGGCAGAAAACTCTATATTTGATTATTTTCGATATACGAATGCGGATGGGCTAAATTTTGCGGCTGATGGACAGACATCCGATGCAACCGATCGGGATTATTACATTAATGGTATGCAAGGCAAAAAGGGGATTTCTGTGATTTTAGAATCTCGTATAACAAATGAAACAATGGTGGGATTTTATGCGCCGATTCGATATAAAGATGAGATAATTGGTGTTTTGCGTGGTGTATATTTGGCGGAGAAATATTTACAAAATATGATCTCCACCAGCTATTTTGGCAGACAGGCAAATGTGTATCTTTGTATGCCAGATGGCACAGTAATTGCAAACTCTGACAAAAAAGCATACCACGTCAAAATATTAGAGGCGTTATTGGCGGAAGGGATAATTGACAAAAATGCTTATCAGGGTGCACAGACGATTTTTACAAATGGTGGTCAGGGTTCTTTTCTTTGTAGTTCTGACAGTGGAACAGACAATCTTTGTGTAATCAGCCTTCCTCAAAGCGGATATGTATTGGTACAGACGTTTCCCAAAGAGGTAACACAGGAAATGGTTTGGAATGTCAATCGTATTGGCTTTCTTCTTGAAATTATGTTAATGCTGGCATTTCTTGGCTATATCGTTACATTGATAATTCATGCCAGAAAAGAGCGGAAAGTGCTAGAGCACACCAATCGGGAAATGGGTTATGTGATTAAAGGCGTAAATACGTTGTTTTCACGTTACGTTATGGTTGATCTGGAAGCGGGAACATATGAATATTTATTGAGAACTATGCCAGAGCAGGGAAAACTGGCAGACAGCGGCAAATATGAGGTTTTGGTGTCGTATTTATGTGATATGCTGGTGAACGAGCAAGACCGAAAGAAGTTTATGCAGGTTTTGCAGAAGGAGGCTTTAACGGCGGAATTTGGTGAGGATGAGAAGGATATCCGCTATGAAATTCATGTTATGCACAATTATGCAATGGAGTGGGAGCACTTAAATATTGTGTGTTTGGAACGCAAGGATGGCAAAGTAGTCAAAGTGCTTATGTCCCGTCAAAATATTACAGAGGTTAAGGAGCGGGAACTTCGTATTTTGGCGGAAATTTCACTTGCAAGCCGTAGAGAGCGGCAATATCGAATCGCGATAACATCCAATGCTGTTTGTACACATGAATTTAATTTAACGCAGGATAGAATCGATGACGAAATTATCTGCGAAATGGGGGGACAAAAAGTTTTACTTTTAGAACAGGTGGGATTGCAAACACCATGCCGTATTACAGAATGGTTTGCACGTTGGAAGCAGTTTGTTGCAGAAGAATCTTTGGAGGATTACTGTGCGGTTGTAGATGTAGAACATTTGAGGAAGCGCTTCGAGCAGGGCGATGCGGAGGTTAATGTGGAGTACTGGACGAGCGCACCAATGGGAGAGAAAATCTGTGTGCGCCAATCTTTTATTATGACACAGGATACCGATACTAACGATATTTTAGTAATGGTGGTGATAAAGGAAACAACAGAGCGTGTCCGCAGGCGCATGGAACAGACAAAGGCACTGCAAGAGGCTTTAATGCAGGCGCAGCACGCCAACCATGCCAAAACAACATTTCTTTCAAATATGTCCCATGATATCCGCACGCCAATGAATGCGATTATCGGGTTTGCGACCATTGCCGTCAGCCATATCGACAATCGGGAGCAGGTGCGGGACTGCCTGCAAAAAGTGCTCTCTTCCAGCAGCCATTTGCTAAGTTTAATTAATGATATCCTTGATATGAGCCGGATTGAGAGTGGCAAGGTGCAGATTAAAGAACAGGAGTGCAATATTTCTGAATTAATGCATAACTTGGTAAATATTATTCAGCCGCAGGTAAAGGCGAAACAGATAGAACTGTTTATTGATACATTTGATGTTTTGAATGAGGATGTAATTGCCGATGCGCTCAAACTCAACCAAGTGTTTGTCAACCTTTTGGGAAATGCGGTAAAGTATACGCCCGCAGGCGGCGCAATCAGCTTCCGTATCCAACAGAAAACGACAAGCCGCCAAGGGTATGGTGATTATATATTTAAAATAAAAGACAATGGTATCGGTATGACGCAGGACTTTGTGGAACATATTTTTGAGCCATTTGAACGCGAGGAAAGTGCAACGAAAAGCGGTATCCAAGGCACAGGATTGGGTATGGCGATCACAAAAAACATTATTGATATGATGGGTGGCACAATTTCCGTACAGAGCAAAAAAGGAGAAGGCAGCGAATTTACTGTAGAATTATGTCTGAAACTGCAAGAATTGGAAAAAGATGCCGTGCAGATCACAGAACTTGCTGGATTGCGTGCGCTGGTTATTGATGACGATTTGGATATGTGCGACAGTACAGACAGAATGCTCAAGCGGATTGGAATGCGTTCTGAGTGGACGACTTCGAGCAGAGAAGCTGTGTACCGTGCAAAGAGTGCATATGAAATGGGTGATTCCTATCATACATATATTATTGACTGGCAGATGCCGGAACTCAATGGTATTGAAACTGCGCGGAAAATTCGCAGCGAAGTTGGAACAGAAGCGCCGATTATTATTCTTACGGCATATGACTGGTCAGATATTGAGGAGGAAGCACGGGAAGCGGGTGTAACGGCCTTTTGTTCCAAGCCGTTGTTTTTATCAGATTTAAGATCCACGCTGTTAAGTGCCAATCATTTGGTGGAACAGGAGGAAAATGCTGCTGCATGGACTTTGGAGGATTTTGGCGGTAAGCATATTCTTTTGGTTGAGGATAATGAATTGAACCGTGAAATTGTCGAAGCTATTTTAATGGAAACGGGATTTATAGTAGATACTGCACCAGATGGAACAGATGCTGTAGCGATGATGAAACAGGCAGAAGAATATACTTATGATGCCATTTTAATGGATGTACAAATGCCCATTATGGACGGATATGAAGCAACTCAAACCATTCGTGCCCTTCCACGGGAAGATGTTAAAGATATACCAATTATCGCAATGACTGCTAATGCAATGGAGGAGGATAAGGAAGCAGCATTGAAAAATGGCATGAATGCGCATATTGCCAAACCCATTGATATTGATGTGTTTATGGCAGTTTTGCGGAAGTTTCTGTTAAAGTAGATAGAGGTTAAAAAATGAAGAAAATCTCATTAGACCAGCTTATGAAAGAAAGCAGAACAGACAGCTATCCAGAGCAGTATGCATATATTTGTGCACAGATAGAAAAGCAAAAAATAAAACCAGTGAAAGCTTCACCATTAAACGGAAAAAAGCCGTCACTGCATTTAAGCTATTGGCTGCTGGAAGAAGTGCCAGATTATCAGCAACAGATAGAAGAACTAAAGTTTGGATTAGTTCCAGCAATTCAAACAGACTATTATCGCAGTCATTTGGACGTATATCAGGCAGAGCGGAAATGGGTAAAGCTGCTCAACCACTATCTGCTGGAACAAAGTGAAAAAAAGCCGGCTTATGTATCGCTAAATGAACGCAGCTTTCAAATTTGGGGCAGAGAGAAGTTCTTGCAGCGGGAACAGGGCAATAAAGTGCTGGCGCATTGCGGTATCACATTGGAACAGCTTTTTGTCTATCAAACAACAGAACCACTTGCCTATTATTCAGGAAGTCGAAAGTGTCCGCAGAATGTTTTAATTTTGGAAAACAAAGATACATTTTACAGTATGCGCAGGCATTTCATGAATGGAAACGGTAAAATATTCGGCGAGGAAATTGGAACGGTGATTTACGGCGCAGGTAAGGGGATACTGCGATCGTTTGCGGATTTTGAATTTTGTGTAGAACCGCATATTAATAACGCAGCAAACACAATATTGTATTTCGGCGATCTGGATTATGAGGGAATTGGGATTTATGAGCGGTTAGCGGAATGCTTCGGGGAATCGAGTGCGAATATTCCCTATTGTGATAAGGAAGTGATTGCTTCAAATAGGCAGGCAAGGCAGGCGATACTTCCGTTTGTGCAGGCATATAAGAAAATGTTGCAAAAGGCACAGCAGTATGGCATAGATTTCCTGCCCGAAACAAGCGAAAAACAAAACCGCCATATTTCCGGCGCATTTTTCTCTTATTTTTCTAAGGAAATAACAAAGAAAATTAAACAAATCTTAGAAAGCGGAAAATATATTCCACAAGAAATTATCAATATTTCGGATTATTATACTACATAAGGAACTGTTAATAAATTTCACTTATGACAATTACTTGTCTAAATGTCCATCTGCGGCATCAGAAAATCTTGACATAAGGCATTGCTCTTTATGCCTTTGCCT
>CBCOYO010000075.1:0-16219 GCA_965114465.1 uncultured Lachnospiraceae bacterium | reverse complement strand
TTGCTTCCATTACCGTTCCTTTTATGCCTGCACTGCCATCATCCGTTGCAATATGTACTGCTGCATATTTTGCTAATTCCTCCGCCAAAAACAATTCCTGATTGCGGTATCCTACAACAATATCTCTAGAAACAGCATTCTTCAATTCCTTTGCAAGCTGTAACATTGGTGGTATTCCAATGCCGCCGCCAATTAATAACGCTCGTTTTTTATCCGCTGCTGCTACTGGAAAACCATTTCCTAATACACCCAATATATCAATACGGCTGCCCTTTTGATAATTCGAAAATTCCTTCGTTCCCTTGCCTGCCACACGATAGACAATACGAAGCTGTCCCTTCTCTTTGTCTGTTTCGCATATACTAATCGGCCGCGGTAAAAGCGCCGACTTGTCCTGTGTGTAAACACTGATAAACTGCCCCGCTCTTGCCTGTGCTGCAAGGGAGGTTTCTATCCACATATCATAAATTCCTTCCGCTGCCTGTTGCTGAGAAATTACGACAGCCTGTTCTTTTTTCTTGCATTCCAATCTATTCCCCCTCCATTCCATTGATCGTTGGTACTTGTTATTTTTTTCTTATCCAGTATATCACGAACTGAAACTACCTTCAATTATAGAATGGAAATTATCCACAACATTTACAGTGCGCAGGATTTAAAAGTTATTTCTGAACAGTTCCTTAGTATAACCAGCACTAAATAACCCTATGTTCCGCTTGCCTATTTTCCTGATAGCACTACTCCACAAGCCTCGACGTAGCCACCACTACACCTACGTTTGTGAAACAGCACTCTAAAAAAGTATTCTGCGCGAAACATTATGGTATTTAGTGCTAGTTATTAGTAATTCTCCTCACGCACTTCAAAGTAACTTTGTGGATGATTACAGGTTGGGCAAATTTCAGGTGCCTTTGTTCCCACAACAATATGTCCACAGTTGCGGCATTCCCATACCTTTACTTCACTTTTTTCAAATACGGTTGCTGATTCAATGTTTTTCAATAAAGCACGATAGCGTTCTTCATGGTGTTTTTCTATCTCACCAACAAGCCTAAATTTCGCTGCAAGTTCAGGGAATCCTTCCTCCTCAGCCGTTTTCGCAAAGTCCTCATACATATCCGTCCACTCGTAATTTTCACCCTCCGCAGCCGACGCAAGATTTTCCTTTGTATTACCGATCCCATTCAGCTCTTTCAACCACATTTTTGCATGCTCTTTTTCATTATCCGCCGTTTTCAAAAACAGTCCTGCTATCTGCTCATATCCTTCCTTTTTTGCGACTGAAGCAAAATAGGTATACTTATTTCTCGCCTGTGATTCTCCGGCAAATGCCGCCTCCAAGTTTTTTTCCGTCTGTGTTCCTGCATACTTTGTTGTTTTCATACTTTTTACCATTCCTTTCTAAGGTACAAACAAGTTGTACATTTAATTATTTTTATCTTGATATACAATCTCTCCATTAACGATTGTATACTTCACTACTCCGGTTAAATCCATTCCTGTAAAGGGAGAGTTTTGAGATTTTGAGGCATAATTTCCGGCTTTGCGCACTTGCGTCGCATCAAAAATAACAATATCCGCCGCACTCCCAACCGATAGCGTTCCCGCTTCTAGCCCATACAGCTTGGCAGGATTGCTGCTCATCAATGTAATAATGTCACCAATAGAAAATCCTTCCTTTTCTACCAAATTGGTCAATGCCAGCGGCAGCGCTGTTTCCAATCCAATAATTCCGCTTGGTGCTTCTGTCAGTGGGCGTTCTTTCTCCTCTTTGCTATGTGGTGCGTGGTCAGTTGCAATAATATCAATTGTCCCGTCCCGCAGCCCCTCAATAATTGCACGCCTGTCCTCCTCCTCACGCAAGGGTGGATTCATTTTTGCAAGCGTACCATATGTTATTGCTGCTTCTTCTGTTAAGCTGAAATGATGTGGTGTTGCTTCCGCATGAATGTTTTTTCCACGCTTTTTTGCTTCGCGAACCAACGCCACACCTTCCTTTGTGCTAATATGCTGTATATTTAAAATAACGCCTGTTTTCAATGCGATTTCCAAGTCCCTTTCGATCAAGGAATACTCCGCTTCCCGCGGCGAACCACCAATTGCAAAATGCGCAGAAGCTTTCCCTCTGTTAATACCATTATTTGTAATAAGTGCTGGATTTTCCTCATGAAGACTAATTGGCACTCCACATTCCGCAACAAGCCGCATTGCCTGATCTAGCAGCGCAGTATCCATAATCGGAATCCCGTCATCTGTAAAGCCTGCCGCACCGCTTTGCCGCAGCGCCTTTATCTCCACAAGTTCCTTACCTGCCAGCCCTCTTGTCACAGCCGCACAGGTATAAACTTTTAATGACGTTTGTCTGCCTTTTTCCAAAATATATTTCAGCGTTTCCTCATTATCAACCGCTGGCTTGGTATTTGCCATCAACACAACACTCGTAAAACCGCCCCGCAGCGCTGCCTGTGCACCGGAGAAAATATCCTCCTTATAGGTAAAACCTGGATCGCGGAAATGGACGTGAACATCAACCAGCCCAGGGGAAACAATATATCCCGTCGCGTCAATAATATTGCATGTGTTATTGTCATGATTGCTCGTGTTATTTTTAGTATCAATAACAGATGATATTTCTTTTATTTTACCATCTTCGACAAGAATATCCATCTTTTCTTCCATATTATTTTTGGGGTCTATTACATAACCATTTTTAATCAATAACATATGTTATCCTCCTAAAAATTTATTTTCCCTAACCATTTTAATCACACAATAACGCTTAAACAAGTTCACTATAAAGCTGTGTTAAAGTATAAACCATTCTATCTGGAAACTCTATCTTTTTTCTGGGCTGTGCATTCTTCCAATCTCCCTGTCTTATCCATATCGTATGCATCCCCAATTGGTTTGCTGGAACAATATCATTATCCAGTCGGTCACCCACCATTGCCGCCTGCTTTGCGCTGCATCCCGCTTTTTCCAACGCAATTTCAAAAAGGCGGATATCTGGTTTCGAAACACCCTCTTCCGCCGACGCAGCAAGGACATCAATATATTCCCATAATCCAAACTTTCTAAGCCGTTCCTCGCTACCCAATGACTGATTTGCAATAATTCCAATTTTATAAAACAAATGCAGTTTTTTCAAGCATTCCAAAGCATCTGGATATAATATTTCATCTTCCTTATGCCATGGTGTTTTTGTTAAGCCAAAGAAATTTATCGCCTTCTGATCTGCTGGCATATTTTGCTTGATATAATAAAGTTTCTTTTCCATATATTGATGATACGTTATATCTGTGCCTGCAATCATCTCATAAATTCGATGTTTATTTGCTGCTGTTTCATCAATCAGCGTCGAACCCATATCCAAAAAAATCCATGTTAAATTTTTCAAGATCATTTATTTTCCCCTCGTATTCTGTTATAGTATAAACAAATACCTGCCATAAAACAAGTTATTTTCTAAATTTTTCATCTACTTGATTGTAATTCAGTTACTTTTCACACTCATGCCAAAGTAGTGGGAATCATGCGCCAAAATGCTAAAAGCTTTCGCTTTTTTACTTTAGCATTTTATGTGCAAAATCTGTTATAATTCACACCCAATGTCATTAACTTAAGCCTTCTGACCCCTGATCAACATTAGAAAATGTCTGGCAATTCAAGGTTTTGCACAACCAAGTTTCGGTCAGAAATACCTTAAGTTAATGACATTGATTCACACCTCAATAACCAATAAGCTGATAAAAACTGGCATGAGTGTGAATTGTAACTGTAATTCAATCTTGTTGTACCAAAGGAAAATTGTGGCTGTGTGCATATTATGATACTTAACGTCATTCTTTTCGAAGATTAGGAACTGTCGAGGAATTACTTGTGACAAGTACGCCATATAAATGTTTAACTTCAAAGAAGCAAATTGCAGTTATAGGACTCAAAGGCAAAAAGGACAATGCCTTATGTCAAGATATTCTAATACCGCGGATGGTTTTTTAGACAAGTATTTATATTTGTCATAAGTAATTTATTAACTGTTCCTTAGCATAATAACCATTTGTATCAAATCAAAACGAAAGGATTACACTATAATTATAATGATAAGAAAAGCAAACGAACAGGATATACCACGTATAGCAGAAATTATTGTTTTTGGAAAACGTACTGCATATAGAACGATTTTTCAAAATGATATCGAATCCTTTAATCATCTACAAGTTGTAGACTTAGCAAACCATTATTCGAAAAATCCAAAACAATTAG
Organism: uncultured Lachnospiraceae bacterium; assembly: GCA_965114465.1. Lineage (GTDB taxonomy): Bacteria > Bacillota > Clostridia > Lachnospirales > Lachnospiraceae > COE1. The sequence continues at coordinate 11,956 of CBCOYO010000075.1, read as the reverse complement.
AAACAATGTTTGTATACGACGATGGTATTATTAAGGGAGTTATCAACGGGCTTCACTTTGAAAATCATATGGAATTATGCGATTTCTATGTAGAACCCTTTTTTAAAGGACAGGGTATTGGCAGACAATTAATAAATTATCTTATCCAAGAAGCTAAACGACTGAATATGCACTTTATATTTCTGTGGGTAATTGCCGAAAATATCAGCGCAAGGAAATTTTATGAAAAAAATGGATTCTGCGAAACCGGAGAAACCGCAATGATCGAGGAAACGGACAAACTAGACATGTGCTACAAACTAATGATTTAATGATTTATATTTGCGAGCGCTTAAATTTGCCAATAACGCTGCATCATAAGCGTAAATATTTTGCGTGATATCGCAATATTTATCACTCGTGATTATATCCTAACGACCGTTAAGATTTTCCAATTTCTGCACAGCCCATATTGCATAAGCGGGCAATACGTGCTGTGCAGAAGCAAAATCTAATCACTCGTTAGTATAACAAAAAGCAGAAAGGAATACTAAAAAATGAAACGAAAACAAATTTTTCTTCTTATTGGCGCAATTGCTGCATTGCTGTCCTCCTGCAAAACGAAAACTACCAACGACATCTCATTTTCAGAACTACAGATTCCCAACACCAACGCCACAACAAAGAATCCCCTCACTGCTGATAATGTAAGCACTTACAGCAGTATCTACGCACAAATTGCCGCAGATAATACCAGCGATTCTATTAAATATGCTCTTATCTATCTTGACAACGACGCAATCCCCGAACTTGTTGTCTATGATGCCGGCTATGATACTTATTCTCTGTATACTATAAAAGATGATTTCGCTTTTTGTATGCTTGATTCTTATACTACAGTAGAACTCTCTTATTTTGAGCAAACTGGCATTATCTGCTCCTTTGCACGCTGGAACGGCGGTGGCGATGAGGGTGGTTATGGTTTCTCTTACTATCAAACTGGATCTGATAAGACGCTTACAGTCATATCCGAACCTATATTAAGTGATACCTACAATGCAGTTTATAATGAAAACGACGAATTTACAGGCGAAGGCATTACAAACTATTATCATCTAGGAGCGGAAATTAATGAAACGTCTTATCAAACACTGCTTAGCGATTTGGGCATTGAACAAGGTAACAGCAAAAGCTGCATGGAAAACGCACTAACCAAAGATGAATTTCTCCGCGAACTTGTTCAATAACGCCTGTGATTTATATATAATACTTGTTATTTAAACTGGATTGGTTTCTCTGATATATCCTCTGTCTTAATTACGATATACGGCGTTGTCGGCGTATTCGTTACATTATCCGCTTTACCTGGGCCAATCAGCGTGGTGTCAATATAAAGTGCCTCTTCCCCCTCGTAAAATTCATTGACGCAAATGCTGTATCCTCCGCTTTGCTGTTCACCATACCCAACTGCAATATACAGACTTCCTCCTAATGTATAGCTAATCTGAAACGCCTCTTTGCCACGCTCCGCAATAATCTCTTTTAGTGCATCTGGCTGCTCTTTTTCTCCTATTACCGTAAAATCCAAATCCCGCAGCTTATCAGGGGCTTCATCTTCCTTGCTGCACCCCATTAGCAACAAGCATAAAATAACAAATGTTACTAATAATTTTTTCTTAAAATGCAAAATTTTCCCTATCATAAAAAACGCTCCTTTTATGGCAGCCGCAGCCGCGCGTAATTCTCTTTATGAATAAATATGAAGCAACGTCCCTAATTATGCATAGCTTGAATTTTGTATTTTCTCGTTGCTTTTGCTATTGCATTTCCTCCACTAGCCTTATATAATAGAAATGTTGACAATATACAACCCCACTATAATATTTAGAAAGGCATGGTTATTCCTATGATTAGACTAATTTTCGTCGGCGGATTTGTAATATTATTTCTTATTTTCAGCATTCCGATTATGATCGCTGAAAAAATTATCGGCAAAAGCAATCCGGAACGCAAGAGCCGTTCCAGCTTAGCCATTGTAAACTGGGCGTTTCGCTGCGTCCGCTTTTTCGCAGGCACAAAGGTTGAATATATCGGCGAAGAAAATATTCCCACAGATACCGCTGTCCTGTATGTCGGCAATCACAGAAGTTTTTTCGATATTGTGCTGACATATCCCAGAGTCCCCCGTCCCACAGGCTATATCTCTAAAAAGGAGATTGAAAAAGTACCTTTGCTCAATGTCTGGATGCGCAATCTCCATTGCCTGTTTCTTGATAGAGAAGACGCCAAGGCGGGATTTCAAACGCTGCGGGATGCCAGCGATTTATTAAAAAACGGCATTTCCGTCTGTATTTTTCCGGAAGGTACTCGTAATAAAGAAGAAGGTACGCTGCTCCCCTGTCATGAAGGAAGTTTTCGCATTGCCACAAAAGTTGGCTGTCCTATAATTCCCATGACCATTACAAACAGTGCCGCTGTATTTGAGAACCAGTTTCCACGCATTAAAAAAGCACATGTTATTATTGAATACGGAAAACCTATTGAAACTAAAGGCATCTCCAAAGAAGAACAAAAGCAGCTTGGTGCGAAATGGCAGTCTGTTGTTCTGCAAACCTATGAGAAAAATAAAGAGTTATTATAGCGCATACTTTCTTTGCATGGGACTGCGCACAAAAAGGGGGGAAATCGGTAAATGCAATTCTCCGATTCCCCCCAACGCAATTTACAATTTTTCTATCACTTCTTCAAAATGCATTCCATGTGAAGCTTTTACCAGTACTGTATCGCCGTCACCAATCAATTCATGAACCTTTTCCAACATACTCTCTTTATCTTCAAAATAATATGCCATACAATCTGCATTCTCTGCTTTTTTTGCGCCATCATACAAATATTTGCACAACGCTCCCACGCAAATTATCACGTCAATCCCTTTTTGGGCAGCATATGCACCGACTTCTGCATGAAGTTCCTTTTCATTAACGCCAAGTTCAAACATATCCCCCAAAATCGCAATTTTACGTGAATCCGCAGCCTGCGCCAGCAAATCAATCCCTGCTTTCATAGATACCGGATTTGCATTGTAGCAGTCATCAATAATTGTAATGCTCCCTGCATGAATCACATGATCTCTGCCATTTACCGGCTGTACATCACGAATGCCCTCCTGTATCTGCTCCTTCGTTAACCCCAGCAGCCTTCCTACAGCAGTCGCTGCCAATGCATTATAAACCATATGCTCTCCCGGAAGTGGTATTACTGCCGAAAATACACTTTCCTGATCCTCCTCTTTACAATGGATTGTAATTGTACTGCCCTCAAGCCCTTTATTCTGATAATCTGACGCACAAATTGCATTTTTGCTATCCATCCCGAAAAACAGCGGCTGTCTGCCATTAACCGACGTAATTGTACATAATTTATCATCATCACCGTTTAAACACACACGCCCATGCAAATCCAAAAAGTCAAATATTTCTGTTTTTGCCTTTAAAATACCATCACGTGTTCCTAAGTTTTCTAGGTGACATTGCCCAATATTTGTTATTACGCAGATATCCGGTTTTGCCACCTTACTTAAGCGGTGCATTTCGCCGAAATCACTAATTCCCATTTCCAGAACTGCCACTTCGCAGTCACTGCGAATACGCAGCACAGTCAGTGGAAGCCCCACCTCGTTATTATAATTTCCCCGTGTCTTCAAAGTGCGGAATCCTTTAGAACAAACACTGGCAATAAATTCCTTAGTGCTGGTTTTCCCCACGCTTCCGGTAATGCCGATTACTTTTATGCTAAGCTGTGTTCGATAATACTCCGCTAACGCTTCCAATGCCTGAAAACTGTCGTTTACAAGGATATAAGCCCCTTTTGGCACATCGGGAGCTTTTTCACAGATTACACCCAAAGCCCCCATTTCATATACTTTGTCAATAAAACTATGACCATCAACATGCTCTCCCTTTGTAGCGATAAAAATATATCCTGCTTTTACCAGTCTTGAATCAATCACAACACCTTTTGCCCAAGCCGTATCCGCTTCCATATTTTCCGACGCCTGTTCCATATACAGCTCGCCGCGAACTGCCTCAGCAATCTTCCTAAGTGTCATGTTTCTCATGCCGCTGTTTTCCATTTTATGTGATTCCCTTCTGCCTTATTTTTTCAAAGAAATATCAATAATCTGCTGGCACAACTCTGGGAACTCTATGCCTACTGCTGCCGCCTCCTGTGGCAACAAGGATATCGGCGTCATTCCCGGAAGCGTATTCGCCTCTAAACAGTAAAAATTCAACTCGTCATCCATTCTAAAGTCTACACGGGCATAAGTCTGAAGCCTTAATGCCTTATACACCGATTCCGCGCACGCCTGCATTGCCGCTGTAATATTATGGTCAAGGTCTGCCGGACACGTTTCTATGGTAGTGCCTGCCTGATATTTATTTTTATAATCATAGAAACCAACCTTCGGTGCAATCTCAATAATAGGAAGTGCCTTGCCCTCCATAACGCCGACCGAAAACTCTCTGCCTTCTATGTATTGCTCTATAATCACTCTGCTCTCAAGTTGGAATGCCTTAGCAAGCGCCGTATGCAGCTCCTCTCGATTCTCTGCTTTGTATACCCCGACACTAGAACCGCCGCAATTTACCTTTGCAATACAAGGATAAATATTCCATGTTTCTACCGCCTGCTTATCCTCTTGGGAAATCGTAATCGACTTTGCTGTCGGAATTTTATACTTATGAAACAGTTCCTTGGAAATTGTTTTATCCATTGCCAATGCACTTGACAGATAATCCGTTCCGGTATACTTAATATCCAGCAAATCAAACATTGCCTGAATTCTGCCATCCTCTCCATTCCTGCCATGCAGCGCCAAAAAGACAATATCCGATTGGCTGCAGATCTCAATGACATTTGGGCCAATTAAACGCTCAGGGTGGTCTTTGCGCATTGCCTTTACTGCCTCAATATCTGGATTCTGCTCAGAAATCGTACCAAAATTTTCGCTCCAATCCTTATCTTTGCTAAAAATATCTGCTATTTCCCCTGTATAGCCAAGGTAGACATCCAACAGTACCAACTGATGCCCTTTTTTCTTGAGCGCCTGATATATTGTCGCCCCCGTAACCAGTGACACATCCCTCTCCGTGCTAATGCCGCCCGCCAATATTACGATCTTCATAAATAATCTGCCTCCCAAAATAAACTAATTGCATTGTTACTGTGCCGTTCCTACTGTTGTGCTATTCGATAGATTCATCAGCATATTACTGACGCCAAACAGCAAAATACCATTCCACTCCAAATTTCTACCTTGTGTATTCTCCGCCGCAAGCCATATCCCTTCCGCATTAACGTAACAGTTTCCCGTATCATTCTGCCCGCCGATATATTGTATGGTATTTTCAATAATCTGCGTATACTCTTTGCTCGGCGTTACATCATTAATAAACCCCAACAGCAAAATATTTAACAAACTGTCTTCTATTGTACGTGCCCCCGTACCAAACCAGGCATCGTCTGCCGCCTCAATACAAATTTGCTCTGTTTTATCCACAAGACGCATCATAATATACGTACAAAGGTCACGATCCGTATTTTTCTCTGCACTTAAATAAGCTAAAATCCCATAAAATACAAAACGATTTTCTGTATAATCCTCCAGCCTGCGCTCCAAAAATGAATTTACTATGGTCTGATATTCCTCTGCATTATCCGTTTTACTAAGCTGTATCGCTGCATAAAACTGTGCCGCCTTATACTCCTTGGATTCACAGGACTGCTCTTTGAGCCAGCTCCATGCTTGTTTAGCCGCATCAAGCAACTCCTTTGACACATTGGTTTCATTGCTGCCAAAAAATTCTCGGCTCATTGCCGTAATTCCACAAAATGCTGCAGTTGCCTCATAATCCCCATAAAGGCTGCCATCGCTGCCCTGCTGTTCCATTAACCAGTCTATCATATACAAAAGCTGTACTATTAAATTTTTCTCCGCATTTTCCACACTAATATATTTATATGCTTCTTCATACAATGTGCCATTGCACTGAATAGAATACATTAAAATATGCATACCCAGACTAACATCGCAGACGCCCTTTGCTGTTTGGGCAAACTGCGCATCGGAGGCATTGCGCATCAGTCCAATAAAAAATGTTTCGTAAGCATCCTCCGCAATGGAAAAAGGATACGACTGCCCAACCACATCCGCTTCAATATAATAATTTCCCTGATCCATCACCTGCGTAAAATCGCCAAAACAAAGCGAAGCACCACTTATTGCATCCGTTTCCATAGGACTGATTACTCCTGTATAAACTGTTTTTCTGTCCAATCTACGCACGACTCGAAACGTTTTGCCCTCCATATCACCACAAAATAAAACCATTTTGCTTCCGCTCGCTTTATAACCAGCCTGATTCACATATATCTTGGTGCGGCTGACTGGAAGCTCTATCCCATAGCGAAGTAGCAGCGCCGCACGATTCTCCTCTGCCGCTGGCAATTCTTGCGCCTCCGCTTCTGTCTGCTGCCCCGCAGTATTCGCATTAGAATCGTTCGTAGTATCGTTAGCGCATCCTGCAAGAAAAAATAACAGAATTATCACAAAGCAAAATAAAACTGTATTTTTATAATAATATATTTTCTCTTTCATGTTTTCTTATTATTCCTCTATCTGCCGCCAAACACGGAAGTTATCGAACTTAACGATTCCTTTACTTCTTGAAGGGACGCCACTGCACTGTTTAAATTCGCAAGTGTCTGCGAAAGTTCTACGGTATCCAGCCCTGCAACGGCCTCATTCAGCGCATTTACATCAATTTGCTCTACCGTATTTGCGATTTGTTCCAAATCAACGCTCTCCATGGAATTGCTGACTTTATTTACGGTTTCAATTAGCGAATCAATATCCATATCTGATACTTTCTGTACAAGTGAAATAGCACTACGCACGGATTCCTGCATTTTGTAAAGCACCATACCTCCGCCTGCCAAAAGCAATATAAGCAATAACGCTGTTAACGTACATACTACCCTTGTAAATCCCAAATCTCTGCGAAGCTTCGCAATTTCTTTTTGTGTCAATCCTTCCATCATACATCCTCCCTTTTTTATATGGTTGTAACAGTTCAGATAACCCATTGAACTGTTACGTATCTAGCCATTGGAAATCGCTTCGCGATGGGCTGGATACCTCAACTGTTACATATATTGTTCCATATTATGCTGTATTATACCAGAAAAACCTTGACACAGCAACCTTGATATGTTACCGACTTTGTGTTATACTGATCTATAGTTACTTTTCACACCCGCGCCATACACTTACTGCATGGTGTCGGAGGCAGCACCAAAATGCCTGTTTTGGGCATTTTTTGTGCATCAATTGTTGCAATTCACACCGAATGTTTGTAAATTGGTGCAATATCTGGCGTTGGTGTGAATTATAACGATCTATGATGTAATTATCTGCGGTTTCCCACAAGTAAGTATAACGAAAAGAGGATTTAGTATGTTAACAGGTCAAAAATTGGAACAGCATTATAACTCACTATCCACCAATGATTTACATATTATACGAGAAGAATATATGTGGGCACTCAACACGTGCGGCGTCCACAATGACGAACAAATAAAGTACATTGAGAAGGCACTGACACAGCGCGGCGAAGCAATTTCAGGACACCAGAACAAAAAACTCCTGTTTCTGTGCAAATGCGGGCAAAGCCGTGTTGTCACTACCAACACACCGGACGATAAAATAAAAATGTTTATCTTTGAACAATACAATGTACCATGCCCGAAATGCCGCAATGTCAATTCTTTCTCGTGGAAATACATTGACTAAAAAGCATCCGCATTAGGCAGATAAAACGGAAGTGGAAACCAACCTGCTGGGGCAGTTCCCAGTGGGTTTTTTGTTGTATTCTGCAAATGAAAATAATAATTTGTCGTTAACGCCTGTATTAATTTCTTTTCTTCCAACACAATATCCGGCTCTGTATCGGTTTCCTGCACAAAGATTCGACTTTTGCCATCCATGCTCTCTTCCTTAGTTACGCTTATTTGATATGCTCCAAGCATATTCTGTGCACTATCAATTACTCCAATACAATACTCCCCGTCCTGTAGCAAACAAATATTCTGTTTCCATTCCATAAGAAATTTAAGTGTATTTTTATAATTCAAAATTCGCATCTTGCGCAGCGCACCATTTAACCAGACTTTGCTGACTTTGTCCAAGTATTCTATTTTTCCCAGCTCGTCCGTCCCAACACAGACACTTAATTCGTCTAAATCAAATGCCTCCATAAAACAATACAAAATTTGCGGTATCTGTGAAACTGCTGTCACTTCAAATTCCTCAATCATTTCCCAATCTTTGGAAATATTAAGATATCCCACAAGAATATCTTTCTTATCATAATAAACAGCATATGTTTCCGCCTGCTCGCTTTGCAGACACCACCAAAATTCTTCACGACTTCTCGCTGTTACAATGCGATGCTGATACATTGTATACAACTTATCCAGCACTTCCTCAAAATCTGCCTGCTTGGACTCTAACAATTCAAAGCGGTATTTTATTTGTTCTTCCTGCGGATACAGATCATTACAGCAATACCAAACATTTCTAATTCTAAAACTAAATACCGTCTTAATTCCTACACTTTCAAAACCAAAATGCTGATAACGGTGTCTGTCACCATCTAACAGCATAATATCAAAACCATCTTTTAGAGCCTGTTCTTGCGCCTTCTCCATCAGCGTTATCATATAACCTTTGCTGCGGCTATTAGGATGCACTGAAACTGTCCCAACATATGCCGCTTTTAATATATGGTTTCCTATTTTCAGCGTTAGGGGGTAAATGTCCACCAAGGCACGAATTTTATTTCCTTCCTTTATCATATGATGCAGCGGAATATGGCGGCGCTCCTCTGCATAGGCTTTCGGATAAATTTTCACGAAATCTGTTCTATTGTGTTCCATACTAAACACCATATCCGCAAAATCAAGAATATCCTCTGTATCCGCAGCCGTCCCTCTTACATAGCTGCCTTGAATTTGTTCCTTCATATCTCTATCCTTTTTTAATCCTTTCCATTACAATCTCTGCGCCATATATGAAAAAGTACCGCCCAAAGCGGCACTTTTATATTCTAATTATTTGGTTCTATCAATCTATCCTCTAGTAAAACATTTAAGCACGCTTAACCGCCTTCGGCTTAGAACCTTTCATAAATGCAGGGCGCACTGGTTCTTCTTCCTTTTCTTTATCCGACTCCTCCGGCTTTTTATCTTCTGAATCTTTCGATTTTACAGATTTATCGGCGTCATTTGTTTTTTCTTCCACTTTCTCCGGTGTCTTTACAGCCTCCTCTGGAAAAACCTCTTTCACTTTTACATCAGCATAGCACAGAGAACAAAATCCATTAATCGCCGCGCCGTTGCTGACCTGAATCGCCTTCGCTTTAATATCACTATCAACAATTGCTTTTTCCCCTACCGTTACACACCCCTTAATATCCAGCTTCCCTTGGATTGCACCGTCGACTACAAGGCTGTCTGCATTGATATCTCCGAGAATAACGGTATTTTCACGTACTACTGCACCTTGCACACATTCAATCTGTCCCTCAATAAAAGAATCCTTTGTAAACAAATCGTTTGCCTTAATATTTCCCTTTACATTCCCACAAACATTAACACGGCTGTCAGAATTAATATCACCATTCACTTCACCATACATTTCCAATTTGCCAGATATTTGGATATTGCCATTGATAATCGTCCCCTTTGGAATAATAGCCTCCGTTGTGTTATTGGTTTCTCCATAATAATTCATAACGTATATACTCCTTCCTCATGCCGCCATACCAATGGGCGGTATTGAGCCTGTCGATATACATACCGACAGGCTGTTTTTTATTATCCTTCGATTTCAAATTGCTGTGTATTCTCTGCTAAAGCCTCTGCCATTGCGGTAATCTTCTCTACATCATCACCACAGTCCGAAACAATACTCCTTAATTCCTGCATAGAAGCAGATGTTTGTTCCGTACTTGCGGCATTTTCTTGTGCAATGGAAGCAAGACTCTCGACTGCTGTCATTACTTCTGTCTTATGACGGTTAAGATTGTGCACCTCTTTCTTAATATTATCAACTGCCTTGCCGACTTCCTTAATTTCACCATTGAGGTCATTAAAAACGGATTTTGTTTCTTGTAACTCACCGCTTTGCTTATCAATCACCTCTGTTACCTTATTCATGGTATCCACCGTTGTATTGGAGTTGGTAATCAGCAGTTCAATAATATTTGTAATCCGGCTTGCCGACTCTGCGGATTGATCTGCAAGTTTGCGAATCTCATCAGCGACCACTGCAAACCCTTTGCCATGCTCCCCTGCACGCGCCGCTTCAATACTCGCATTTAGCGAAAGCAGACTTGTCTGATCTGCAATATCAGTAATTACATCCGCCGCGGTCTGAATATCCTGTGCTGACACATTTGTCATATTTGTCTGCTCATAAACTACATCAAATGCCTCCTTAGTTTGGTGGCTCGTACGGATTAATTCTTCTAGCGTTACACTGACACTTTGATTATACTCGCGCATTTTCTCAGTGCTAGAAACTAATTGTTCCACATTATCCGACGTAGACTCAATCGCAGCCCCCATATCCTGCACTTCTGATCCCACCTGTGTAGTATCCTGCGCTTGCTGCGTCGCACTGTTTGCCATTTCCTCCACCGCACGATCGACGTTGTTTATGTAATCCGCCATATTGGTAAAAGACTTTGAGAAATTACTAGATATTTTATCAAGATTGCCAGAAGCATCTTTAATATTACCAACTACCTGTGATAGATTGTGTATCAAGGTCTTCACACCGTTTGCAATATCTCCCACTTCGTCCGCACGCTGCGTCAGCCTGCCATCTACCTTAATATTTAATTTTCCTTTTGCAAGACTGTTAATCAAGTAGTCTACAACTTTCGTAATCAGCTTGGTAACTGCTTTTACACTGAAAATGGTAATCGCCACGCCTACCACTAAAACGATACAAAGCATAACAATACTTCTTAGCAGATTCGCACGGTAGATTGTATTGATTTCCTCTTTGCTCAGCCCTACAAATATCATACCGATTATTTCATCCGAATTATACTGATTGAGCGGCGTATAAAGCGCATAGTATTCAATGCCGCCAATCATTACATTCTCTGTATAATAGTTTTCACCATTCTCTAGCACTCGCTTCGCAATTTCAGGGTCTGCCTGCGTCCCAACCATGCGATTGCCATCTTTATCCACAAGACTTGTCGCTATACGCAAATCTCCATAAAATACTGTAACCTGCAAATCCACATGCTTGCTGAAATTATCAAAAAATTCCAGATTATCGCTGATATTGCGTTTTCCTTTATAAAATTTACCATTGACAAAATTGTAAGTACCGCTTGCGATATTAGATACGGACACAGAGAACGCGTATTGCGCTGCATTTAACTCATGTTTCACCATTGCCCGAATAATACTGTCACACGCCATTTCCACAGAATACAACCCAACACCGAAAAGCAATACCATCGGAATCGCAACTACTATCAAAAGCCGTGATGTCAATTTCAGCCCCGTCCTCTTTTGCGTACTTATACCCTCTTCTCTCATATGCCCCCTGCCTTTCTGTACTTTCTACTAAACAAGACGTCTTTTCGTACAATTCTGTTCTATTCTATAAAATTTTACAACACACGTTCTGTATTTATTTACTGATTGCATAAATTTTTTATTGATTCTATTTTAACACTGAATTAGCCAAAAGTACAGAAAAACTTATAGACAAAATAATATTTTAAAACAGCCGTTGTAACAGTTCAGATAACCCATTGAACTGTTACGTATCCAGCAATTAGAAATCGCTTCGCGATGGGCTGGATACCTCCAACCACTACATTTTATTACG
>CBCOYO010000074.1:7035-16985 GCA_965114465.1 uncultured Lachnospiraceae bacterium | reverse complement strand
ATTCGTAGCCAACTTTTCTTTTACCTCTTGCAACTTATTATGGCTGCTCTCCGTATTGCTTTTCTGATTAATCACTGTCTGTAATACAAAAATAGACGTAATTGTAACAATCAGTGCCACCAGCATATAGCAAAAAAGACGTTGTGTAAAAATTTTTTTCATGGTTTTGCTCCTTTTCTCGTATTATGTTATTCTACAACTCCTTTGGTAAATACTTACACCATTATATCTTTTCTTGCACAAATCGGCAAGCTTTTTTACTAAAATAGTTATTATATAACCTCGTAAAACTGTAATAAAAGAAAATGAATTAAATTTAATCTTTTTAGAGAATCTTTAGAGAAAACTATGTTATAATGAAATATTGATAAAAACCGATAGGAGGACAGCAAAAATGCGTATTTTACTTGCGGAAGATGATGAAAACTTAAATAGAACATTGACAGAACGGCTGCGTTCTAAAGGTTTCGACGTAGATTCCTGCCTTGACGGCGATGAAGCTCTGTATTATGCCAGCCAAAATATTCATGATGTTATTTTGCTCGATCGAATGCTTCCTTGTATGGACGGCACCGAAATTTTAGCACAGTTAAGGAGCAGTGAAATAACCGTACCAATTATATTTATAACAGCACTTGGCTCACTCAACGACAAAGTAACTGGATTAAACTCTGGTGCTGATGACTACCTCGTAAAGCCTTTTGAATTTGATGAACTGCTGGCACGGATTCAATGCGTTACTAGACGCTCGCCTATGTTAAGTATGTCAAAAACGTTACAATTACTAGATATCACCTACAACATGGACAACGATACCCTTACCGGCCCTGAACGAAGCTGTTCTCTATCCAAACGGGAAGGCGCTTTATTGGAAGCATTTTTACGCAATCCCAATCAGACCATTCAGCGGGATACACTTTTGTTAAAAGTCTGGGGGCCTGAAAGTGACGTAGAAACCGGAAATCTTGACAACTATATCCACTTCCTTAGACGCCGGCTAAAGACTGTCGGAAGCCATCTTGCACTAAAAACCATACGTGGTGTGGGATATTGTATTCAATCAGAATAGGAATCCATTATGTTTCAAAAAATAAGACTGCGCCTAACGCTTCTAAGCGGCGGCATTACCACCCTAATATTAATTATAATGACTTTGGGATACTTATACACTTCCGAAAAAAACTTAATGCAAAATCGAATTTTTTCGTGGCAAAGCGACGTTTCTTCCATTGCCTTTAATCTGGAACAGCAGACGGTTATTACCCATACATGGTTAGCGAATCTTGAAGCTGGCGGCAATTATTATGTTTCTATTTTAGATAACAACACGCCTTTTTTGTTTAATGATCGAATGCATGACACCATATTTCACGATTTGGTAACAGGAGCATGGGCATATTATCATGAAAACGGCGGCTCTCTGCCTGAAAATACCATTTCCTACCGCAGCCGATACAAAAGTTTTTTATTTGAGAAAGAACAGTCTTACTATTGTTTTGTTATTACATTGGACAAAGAAACCGTTTCCGAAAATTCCTCGCTGGAGCTGCTGTTAATTGCACCGCTTCGTATTATTCAACATCAGATTTTCCAGCAAAGGCTGGTTTTTATGGGAATTATTCTTACGGCTCTTGCGGCAATATGGCTGTTTTCATGGTTTTTTACAGGAAAATTATTGTTTCCCATTGAAGAAAACCGCAAAAAACAGAATCAATTTGTTGCAGCAGCTTCTCATGAACTGCGCACACCGCTTGCCGTAATTCTATCGTGCACAGAAGCCATGCTGGAAAAACCAGATATTGAACCGTTTGCACGCGATTTATCCACTGTAAAAAGTGAAGCACTGCGTATGTCCTCTTTAATTCAAGATTTGTTGACACTTTCCAGCCGCGATGCAAACCACTTTCCCATACAGAAGGCATCCACGGAACTGGACACGCTGCTATTAGATGCCTACGAAGCATTCGAAGCAATGGCGCATACCAAACAGTTAAAAATGTCGGTAACGCTGCCGGACGACATTATTCCACCATGCAATTGCGATAAACAGCGTATTTATCAAGTAATCGCGATACTGCTGCACAATGCAATCAGTTATACACCCAACGGCGGTAAAATCACACTTGCACTAACGATGCAGGAGAAATATTTTGCGTTGTCAATTTCTGACACAGGTGTCGGTATTCCTGACGAAGAAAAAGAGAAGATTTTTGACCGCTTCTATCGCAGCGAAAAATCCCGAAGCACCAAAGGTCATTTCGGATTAGGATTATCGATCGCCTATGAAATCGTTACTGCGCATCATGGAACAATACGTGTATACGACAATGAAAGCGGAGGAGCAACATTTGCTGTGCGACTGCCGATATAGTATACTATACTCACGACCGTTAAGATTTTCCAATTTCTGCACAACCCATATTGCATAAGCAAGTAATACGTGTTATGCAGAAAGAAAAATCTAATCGCTCGTGAGTATAAGAAGCTGTGAAAGGACTGACGCTTAGTATGCCAATATGCCCACCATCTCTCCTGCCTAATTTATGTATTTGGCTGCACTTCATCCCAATCTGTAATTCCGTCAGCGCCAACCAGCCAATTCAGTGCATAATGCCATTCATAGACTACCGATCCATTTACTGCCGTTATTTCTTTCTCATTTATTCTTGCATCCACACATGCCCAATCATAGCGCAGTATTAAGTCCTGCATATCCAGAAGTTCTTCCTTGCTTCTTAACTGCGCTGCCTGCATCAAACTGTCAAAATCGTTATTCCATAAAATTGCACCAATTTCAGACGCACTGCATATCTCAACAGGCTCGCCGATTTCCATTAACGACAACGCCCATAGTAAAACAGCACAGCACTCATATTTCCAGTTAAATTGGCTGTGGTTTTCCTCACTATCCAGTTCTCCTGACAGATAGGCACGTTCTCTATCCGACAGCCAATCCCAAACATCGTAACGGTTATCTAACTCCTCCATCATCTCCTCTGCCATTTTCTCTGGTTCTTCATACTGTCCGCTGATAAAAACTTCTGAACGCACACTCGTTGCAAATACCGCCGCAAGCCTACGAACAATTTCCTCTTTCGCTGGTATCTTACATTCACTCTCAAATACAAATGCTTTTAAATGCTCTATACAAGGAATATTTTTTTCCTTACAGATTGCAATGGAACGTTCTTTGCGGTCTATATCCGCCTGTGTTTCTTCTCCTCTTTCCCTATCTAAAATCGTGCCGTCGGACTCTGGATAAAACGAATCAAACGCCGTTTCCCCCTCTATCGAAATCAAAAGCTTTCCATTATAATGAAATAGTGACATATTGGGGGTCAAAACAAATCCTGTTATCGCTTGTGCAAGCTGAAAAATCAGATCTATCAATACCTTTCTTCGTTCTGTATTATCATCCATTTGAAATTCAATACCAATAATACAGTTAAATATTGTTATCTGCTTTAAAATCATTTTATTAAGCGTTTGATCTTCAAGCTCTGCCTGTGAAAAGTAATGCGCCATACCGATTGCCTGTGGTACGGTTTCGTCTGGATCTGTCATAAGGTTGAATTTTATTGTTGTATGATCTTTCAGCAAAATTTCATAATGCTCCTTATCTATCTGCGAAAAACGCTCTGTTGCATTGCTAAATACATCTTGAATATATTCCGGAATTTTGCGGATTCCATTTGCTCCATTACACGCATAAAGCGTTAGCACTGCATCCTGCCATTGTTGTTCTTCTTTTTTCTTTTTTCTAAAAAGTCCCATCGATTCTCTCCTTTATCTTTTCGCCATTCTCTACTCAACCATACAAATATGGTACTCACTATTGATTTCACATATTTTCCCCAAATCACACTTGGGTCTACGGTCATAAGTTAACAGCCCATTTACTTCCTGCTCTACGTCCGTTAGCTGCGTATAGCAAAATCCCCACAACGCTTTTGATGCTAACACCGCCTCCAAAACCCTCTTATATTCACACAAAAAGGCTTCTTCGGATTCAACGAAGGTATAGCCCCATCCTGCCTGCTCCGCCACATTATAACCAATGCCGCCAAACTCCGTTAGCAATATCGGCTGCCCTTGATAACAAAAACCCTCTGCGAAATTAGGCCACGGACTGGAATGTCTTTTTAATAAATGCTCTTTGGTGGATAAAGTTTCTTTAAAATATTGGTACTGCTCTGTTTCCTGTGCCTGCCCATGCGCATAATTATGTACTGCCACAATATCCGTATCCGTTGCCGCCCAGCCGTCGTTGGAAATCACAAGGCGCGTAGTGTCTAGTGTATGAAGCAAATGATAAAGTGCCTGTGAAAAATGCTGCTGCTGACGGTCAAATGCAATATTGGGAACGCCCCAGCTTTCATTAACTGGCACCCATGTAATAATACAAGGATGATTATAGTCCCTTTTTAATATATCTTTCCACTCGGTTATTAACCGCTCAACAGATTCTCGATTAAAAACCGCCGCATTTGCACATTCCCCCCACACCAAAAAACCCATTTTATCTGCCCAGTGAAGGAATCGCGGATCTTCAGTTTTCTGATGCTTGCGGCAGCCATTAAAGCCCATATCCTTTGCCATCTGGATATCCTTGCGATAGTCCTCATCCGATGGCGCAGTTAACAGCCCCTCTGGCCAGTAACCTTGATCTAATACCAATTTTTGATAATACGGCATATTATTTAGGTAAACCATACCGTTTTTTGCTTCCACTTTCCTCATGCCGAAGTAAGAATATACTTTATCCAAAATCTCGCTGCCTGCTGTCAAAGAAAGTTCCATATCAAATAAATTAGGGGTTTCTGGTGTCCATGCCCAGCTTTCTCCATGATAGTTTGTACGAAAAATATGCTCCTGAAATAAATCCGCTGTAAATGAAATTTTTTCCAAAGTTCTCTTTTGCACAGTCACATCAACACTGCCGCTTGCAACCTTTTCCCCGTGATAAAAAATATAATACCACAATACCGACTCTGTGCCGGCATTTGCGATTTCTAAGTCCACCTGCACTTTTCCAGCATCAAATTGAGGCGTAATATACAATGTTTTTATATGCTGCTGTTCCACTACTTCAAGCCAAACCGTCTGCCAAATACCCGTTGTGTTCGTATACCAAATTCCCCTTGACTTTTCCTCCCAAAACTGTTTTCCCCTTGGTATGCTCTCATCTGTACATGGATCTTTTGCCCTTACACTAATAATCTGCCTTCCCTCCTGCCGCAAAAAATCTGTAATATCCACTTCAAAGCTGGTATGCCCACCGATATGACTGCACACATGATTCCCATTAATATAGATATCCGCTTCATAATCAACTGCTCCCATATGTAAAATCACCGCTTCATGCGGTGTCCACGCAATTTCAAATTCCTTTTGATACCATACAATGTCATGCAGTTCTCGCAAGCCGATTCCACTTAATTTTGATTGATATACAAAAGGTACTTCAATCGTGTATGGATATTTTTCTTCCTTTTCAAACCATTGTTCCTTTATCCCGATATCTTGATCGTCAAATGCAAAACGCCATTTGCCGTTTAAATTCTTCCAATTTTCCCGCACCAACTGCGGACGCGGATATTCTGTTCTAGTTGTCATATTTATAATAATACTCCCTTTTCATATACAAATTTTGTCCTACCGTTCCAAACTGTATAGCAAATCTTAACATTTATCAGTAGTAGAATCTATCAACTTCGATTCTTGACGTTTTTTAGCGATTTGTGTTGTTATTTGTTATTTACAGTATGACATAATACTTAGGGTAATTCAAGGATTTTATCAAGAAATAAAGAATAGAGAATAGAAAAAAGCCAACGGTCTGCAATATTTTTTCTTATTGCCAAGCCGCCAGCTCAATTTACATCATAGTCCAAAACACAGTTCTATCACAATATATCTGATTTATCTTCTCCCTGTTGATTCGATTGTCCGAAAACCTCATTTTCTGCGCTTTCACCAATGCTATTGGTTTCTTCTTCTATTGTATTCTGCATTTCCTGTACTTTGTTATCATCTGCAATTGCCCTCATAATGCGGTTCATGTCCTCAGGCGAAAACATTGTAATTGCCTTTGATAAATCTCCAAAGCTATCGCGATTTACCATAAGACAGCCGCCTTTCGATAAAGGAATTGTCAATACGTTCCTTTTATCGCTGGTTACATCTCCAAGGCATATTGCATTTTTTCCAGCATCACAAGTAAATACCACGCCATTATATTCAATTACTCCATCTTTTGCAAGATAGCCGTATGGAACATTATCACTATAAACCCCATTTAATTTATCCATAATATAATTACTTTTTACTTGACTTTCTTTATATAGATTCTCCAATTGTTCTTTTCTTTTTTCTTCCTGTTGTTCCTTAATTTCTTCAATATTCTTATCAACTTTGTTGATTAAATTATCCCATTCCTTAATTGTATAAGAAGATGATCCAATCATAAATTCTTCTTCGGTTTCTCCGTTTTTTAATTTTTCAGCAATTTCATTTTTTCTATTGTTAACACAATTTAAAAGATCTTGTCTTGACATTTTATTGATATCAGATATCATAATGTTATTCCCCCTTTTTAACAAATCCTAATGCTCAATTTTTGTATGGATTCAATCACGATATACCTGATATATATATCGTATACTTGTTTCTTTTTCATTATAATAATACTGAAAAACGTTAAAATTTTACAATTTCTATACAACCTGTCAAACTGTCACCGTCGTTTGTCTGCCATTTATACTGCAAACCGCCAGAATTTACAGTGATGCCGTCAGGAAAGTACATGACTGGCGGTTCGCAGTCTGGTTGTACTGTAAATTTAATCGGTGTGCAGTATATATTGTACATTATCAGAAAAAACATGTTTCCTTTCTGTTACGTTCTTCAAATATTACAGACTTCCAATAAAACACCTTTTCCCATGAAACGCAAAGCCATACTTTCTAATATGCTCACGTTTTATTCCCTCTGCAAGAAGCTGTGTTTCGTACTTTTTTTCCTCAATCTGCGCAAGCGCATTCCCAGCCGTTTCCTTTAAATCTTTTTCCTTGTTTGGCTTATGCACTTTAAACTCTATAATGTAAGCATTATCCTTTTCCTTATTGAGTGGTTTCAGCATAATATCATAACGTCCAAAGCCGCTCTCCTTATTTGAGTTTATCACAAATCTCCCCTCTAAATCAACCATCAGCCCCAACACAAAGCCATGATAAAAACGTTCTGGTTCATCCATATCAGATGCATTTTTTGCAACGTCAAAACTTGAAAAGCTTTGCAGTGCAATCTTATTGATAAACTCGTTCATAGCATCCACATCATCCAAAAGTAGTGCCTTAACAAAATTATTATATGCACTGTCTTCCTCGTCAATCCGAAACCAGCCTTTTACCATTTTCCGAAACATCAGCAATACTTCACGATTTGTCAGCATTAACGTATAATGCAGGGCATCCATTCTATCTGCTGTAAGTTCCTCATATGTTACCACTTTGAGGTATCCTGCTGCCAAAAGCAGACTCCAAACGGCATTGCTGCTTTCATCCAAATATTGAAATACGATCTGTTCATCAATTATTGCATTAAAACTTTTTCCCAAAAGCAAATTTTCCGCAACCTGCTTCGTATGCGCCGTTCCTGTCCGCATTAGAGAATTTACCAACTCATTCGAACTTGTATCCGCCCAATAAGTGTTATACTTTCCCTTTTTGCTGATAAACGACAAAATCGACCAAGGATTATAAATATCCTTGTATGCGCCGAATGTGAATCCATCATACCACTGTTTTACACCCTGCTTATGCTCTCCCAATCCCGATTGATCCAGTGCCTGAAATACCTCTTCTTCCGTAAAGCCAAAATATGCTGCATACTTTTCAGAAGTCGTTGTGACTACTTCCAAATTGTTCAAATCTGAAAAAATGGATTCTTTTGATATCCTTGTAATTCCTGTTATCACACCTCGATACAAATGCGGATTCGTCTTAAATGTCGCATTAAAAAAGCTCCGAAAAAAATCAACCGCTTTATCCCAATTTCCAGAAAGCCACGCCTCCTGCATCGGCGTATCATACTCATCCAGCAATATCATAACGTCCTTGTTGTAATAACGGCTTATAAATTCTGTTAAAGAGTAAACCGCATCAACTGCCACCTTTTTATCCATACCCGCTTTTATCTCTTTAAAATAATTCTTCTCATTTTCACTCAATATATCAGATTCTAATAAATACCGGTTCTGTTCATATAATTCTGCAATAATTTTTGTAACTGCATATTCTATATCTTCATATTTTGCAGATTTTATGCGGGCAAAACTGAAAAATATTGTGGGAAATGTTCCTTGAAGCAGTCGATACTTGTATTCACCATTTGGTTCTTTCTCATTCCATATTGAAAGCCCTTCAAACAAATCGCCTCTGTCTGCATATTGATTCGAGAAAAAACACTCCAGCGTACTTAAATTCAGCGTCTTGCCAAAACGGCGCGGACGCGTTATCAATGTCACTTTATCGGCATATTCCCACCACTCTTTAATAAATCCTGTCTTGTCAATATAAAAAATATTTTCTGTTCTTATTTCCCGAAAACTTTGATAACCCATTCCGAATGTCTGCTTCATATGCGCCTCCTCCTTGTATTTTTCAATGACTTCAAATTCATCCATACCAAATTTATAAATATCATGATTACTTCAATCCACCCCGTCAAACAACTGTTCAAAGTCAATTGAAATATGCGGAAACATTTGCAGCACTAAATCTTGTCTATTTTGTTCTGTAATTGTCGATATTAATTTATATTCTGCATCATCAATTGCATTCTCATTTGGTACAAGAATATAAATCTCTACTTGTTTCCTTCTCCAATCAACAAGCCAATACTCAGCAACTTCTACCTTTTTATAGAGTTCCATCTTTTCCCCGCGGTCATAATCTTCAGTTGCTTCTGATAATACTTCCATTATAAAACGCGGTACGCCTAAAAAATTTGTTGAGCGCCTGTTTTTGATATCACAGTTGATAGAAACATCCGGAATCACTGGTTTATTGTCGTTTTCACTCCATTTATATTTTACGCTGTCGCCAAATACACGGCATACGGAACTTTTTAATTGTATTCCAACCGTTGTAACGAAATTGTTAATCACCATTGAATGTTCAATAAAGGTATTGGAATCTTTTATTTGCAAATTGTCCATAAAAATACTTCCTTTCTATCATGTTGTGATTTAAGCATACCACAAATTCATATAAAAGGGGCATTCTTTTTTGAAACTTTTTTTAGCGGCAGGTTTCCTCTACACGGGTCTAGCATAAAAAGGAGCTACCAGAACATTTCCATTCTGACAGCTCCCCAAAATCAACTATTAAAAACCACTTCTCTCTCAATTTTTCTTCTTAAAATAATAAAACCCATACCCCTGCACCCGAAGTTCTGTCAGCTTTACAGTTTCTCCGGACAGCATATCCACATACTCCCCATCAATCTCATTCAGCCACACTGTTTTATCGAACTCGCTAAAGTTAAATACCCCAAGGATTTTCTCACCCTCAAAATATCTGCCAATACACAGCACCGATTGATCGCCCGTATGTGTTGTCCATGCTTCCGCCTGCGTGACAAAGACCTTCTCGTTCCTGCGCAGTTTCTCCAATCGGTCAAGGCTTTGGAATATCTTCCCTTCCACCGTTTCTTTATCCCGAATATTTTCTGCCAAATCCCAGTTCATCTGCCCTCGATGTAGATAGCGGGAATCTGCTGCCTTGCTGGGATTTTCCTTATAGGTATAATCGTTTACCTGACCAATTTCATCCCCGCTGTAAAGCACCGGAATCCCCGACTGCATAAACATATAGGCATGCAGCATAACATCCAATCGGATTGCTTTCTCCATTGCTGCATTATCCTGCTCAAAGCCAGCTTTCTCG
>CBCOYO010000074.1:0-7025 GCA_965114465.1 uncultured Lachnospiraceae bacterium | reverse complement strand
CGCACATGGATGCTGTTGTACCGCAGAACCGCGCGTCCCCTGTAATGGGATCGGCATTGTAGAGTTCGCCGCGGCTATTGCTCTCTCCTGCATTTCCCTGAAAATAGTCGTTTAAATACTGTTTATGAGAACGTTCTGCCATTCCCTCCGCCGACAGAGTGCCATAGTCTAGCCCCCAGCCAATATCGTCGTGACAGCGCAGATAATTTAAAAATACATACTCCTTAGGCAGACTGTTCACAATATCCAACTGCTTTTTTAGCAGGCGCACATCTCTTGTTGCTACGGTGTGCCATGTGGTTGCCATGGTTGTGACATTGTACAGCATATGGCATTCTGGTTTCTCTACAGTACCAAAATACGGCACGACCTTTTCCGGCTCCATAACCACTTCTCCCAGCAGCAAAATACCCGGACAAACAATCTCGCTAATAATGCGCATCATACGCACAATCGTATGTACCTGCGGAAGATTACGGCAGGAAGTATTGAGTGTTTTCCAGATATAAGGCACGGCGTCAATACGAATAATATCCATTCCGCAATTTGCCAAATACATAAAATTGTACATCATTTCATTGAAAACTCTTGGATTTCTGTAGTTTAAATCCCATTGATAGGGGTAAAATGTTGTCATTACGTAATGATTGATATCTGGAAGCCAGGTAAAATTCCCCGGTGCTGTTGTGGGAAATACCTGTGGAACTGTTTTTTCATATTGGGTAGGAATATCTGCGTCAGCGTAGAAGAAATAGCGGCTCATATATTCACCTTCGCCTTGCCGTGCTTTTTTTGCCCACTCATGATCCTCCGAAGTATGATTCATTACAAAATCCATACAAACATTAATCCCTTTTTTATGGCAGGCAGCCGTTAAATCTTGCAAATCCTGAATAGACCCTAGTTTTTCTTGCACCTTGCGAAAATCAGCTACTGCATATCCGCCGTCAGAACGTCCCTCAGGTGACTCCAGAAACGGCATTAAATGAATATAATTGACATTACACTGTTCAATATAATCCAGACGGGATTGTACGCCTTTCATGGTTTTGGCAAAATTATCAATATAAAACATCATTCCCAGCATATCATTCTGCTTGTACCAATCCGGATGTGACTCCCGCTGTATATCCAGTGATTTTAATTCCGCGTTCCGCTCCTGATAGAATCGCTCCATATTTTCACACAATTCCGCAAACATAGAACCATTGTCATACAGTTCCATATACAACCAACGCAGTTCATCATGCATTCGTGCGAAACGGTTCTGATAGGTTTTCAATGCAGATGGATTACTATTTGCCTCTATATTTGTTTTCTGCTTAGCTTCTTTCTGATTTTTAACTGTTTTCTTCATAATCTGATACTCCAATACCTTTTGTTAATGTTAACTGCCGCAATGTTATTTTGTGTCAGTCCTTTAATCGGGAAACATTACTAAATTTCCTTATTATCCGCTTATTGTTGTACGAACTCTATTTGATATGCAAGGTATTCCCCTTGTTGTACAGGCATTGGAAGCCCCGCCTGCATCAGTGCAGAACCATAATACTGCTTCCCTGTTCCTATCGCTTCATATACTGCGTCTGCACACAGTCCTTTTAATTTCACATAATTCACAGCCATATTTCCATGAATCGCAAGCATTACCACGTTCAGCAAGGCACGCTTTTCATCCTCAGATACAAACAGCCATGCAGCATATTCGTCTTGGAAGGGATTCGACAAACGATAATAATTCCCCTCCCGCACCAATTCCTCATATTGCTTATACTGCTGAATCTGCTGCTTGATCTCATCTTTTTCTGCATCTGTTATTTTCGCTAAATCCAGTTCGTAGCCAAATGTGCCTGCCATTGCTACCACACCCCTCGTTGAAAGGCTTACGCTGCGCCCTGTCTGGTGGTTGGGTATTGCTGACACATGAGAACCCACTGTGGAAACAGGATAAAAGAAAGACGTTCCATATTGAATCCGCACTCTGTCAATGGCATCTGTATTGTCACTACACCATATTTGCGGCGTATAGTACATCATGCCTGCGTCAAATCTTCCGCCGCCGCCGCTACACCCCTCAATTAAAATATTAGGGTATTTTTGCAACAAATTTTCTAGGAAATCATATACGCCAAGCACATAATCATATGCAACTCTGCCCTGACTGTTTTCAATGGAATACACATCTGCAATACTACGATTCATATCCCATTTTACATATTCAATATTTCCTTGATCCAAAATATTGCATATTTCTTCAAATATATAGCTGCGCACTTCCTTGCGCGAAAAATCGAGTACAAGCTGATTTCTGCCGCGTACTGGCTCACGATTCGGAACTTGCAGCACCCAGTCAGGATGCTTTCGGTATAGATTACTGTCCTCGGAAACCATTTCCGGCTCAATCCAAATTCCAAACCGCACACCAAGTCCATTAACTTTTTGGATTAATTCTCCCAATGTGCAGCCTAATTTCTTTTCATTTACCTGCCAATCTCCCAAACCGCTGTTATCATCTTCACGCTTTCCAAACCAACCGTCATCCATTACGACCATATCAATTCCAAGTTCTGCAGCATCCTTTGCCAACTGGCAGATGGTTTCACCGTTAAAATTAAAATATGCTGCTTCCCAGCTATTGACAAGTACAGGTCTTGGCTGATGTTGATATTTTCCCCTGCAAATATGGTTTCGAATACAACGGTGGAACTGTGATGACAATGCGCCAAATCCCTTGCTCGAAAAACTAAGTATTGTTTCTGGTATAACCAGTTTTTCACCTTGCTTTAATGGATAATGCAGAATATCGCTGTGCAGCCCCATAATCACTCTTGTCTGCTCGAACTGGTCTTTTTCTGCCTCAAACATAAAGTTTCCGCTATAAACAAATACCATACCATAACAGTCCCCATAATCCTCCGTTGCATCCTTGCGTGCGATAACTACCGCTGGATTATATTGATGACTGGAAGTTCCACGGCGGCTTCCTATCACATGATCGCAATGCCCGATTTCCTGCCTCTCAAGATTACGTTCCATTGTGTGCCGTCCCCAAAAACTTAATAAATCATACGTTCCTTCTACAAAGTCAAGACAAGCAGATGCCGCTTTTTTTACGCAGATGCTGCCTGTCCCACAGTTTCGAATTTCTGCGCTTCTTGTAATAATATCAGCCTGATCCAATACCCCATACAAAAGTGCAACCTGTACCTTACTAACTGTATCTTCAAGCACAATTTCCAACGTCTGTGCTTCACTGTCATCTGCATATACTGCTGGAAGCCCTTGTAAAGCATATTTTCCATTTCGGATTGTATGGCTTTTATAACGCAAATCACAGCAGTACGATTGATCCGTATTGCGAATAATCAAAGCACTGCTTCTGTAATCACCAATTCCCAACCCAGGATATTCCTGCGGCTGTACGTCCATTGAATATGTCCTGTCACTCCCCACATCAGATGGATTGCCTGAAAATCCTCTGTCATAATACGTCAGCAGATAGTCCATATTTCCAGATAATTTTGCACCATAATACAAGTGCAAAAGGAATCCAAATTCATCCACCTTCATTTGATAAGTGGTATTGTTCGTGTGCAATGTAAAAATTCGTTCTTTTTCCTGATATAAAATTGCCATAAAATATGTCACGTCCTTTCTATTCTTGACAATAGCAGGAGAACCCACTATTGTCAAGAACAATCATTGCCATTTCATACCAATTATTTTACTGCTCCATTTGTCACGCCATTTAATATCTGTTTCTGACAAATCATATAGAAAATCAATATTGGAATCAATGACAACAGATAGGAAGCAAACGCCAGATTATAGTTTGTTCCAAACTGTGACTGGAAGTTTAACTGTGCCAAAGGCAGTGTATTCTCACCAGAACCAGCCATTATAATCAATGGTGTCATAACATCATTCCATACTGCCAATGCTGTAATAACAGCTACCGTCGCATGCA
Organism: uncultured Lachnospiraceae bacterium; assembly: GCA_965114465.1. Taxonomy (GTDB): domain Bacteria; phylum Bacillota; class Clostridia; order Lachnospirales; family Lachnospiraceae; genus COE1. The sequence continues at coordinate 3,058 of CBCOYO010000074.1, read as the reverse complement.
TTGGGCTCATGATCGGAAAAATAATTTTCCAATATGTTGTCCATGTAGAAGCACCGTCCACCTTTGCCGCTTCTTCCAATGCCATAGGAATATTAACAAGGTATCCTGAATACAGCATAATATTCATCGGCATATAAAACACAATATATAAAATAATAACGCCTGCCCAGTTTGCAAGTCCAAGCTCTGCTGTCTGCTTTGCCAAAGGCATCATTAAAATTGCAAAGGGTACAAACATACCACTTACAATAAACAGATAGACAAAGCTGTAAAATTTGCTGTGTGCCTTATTTCTACCCAGTGCATAGCCCATCAGCGAATGTACTATAATAGACAGTCCCACTGTCAACACAGAAATCAACAAGCTGTTTCCAAGAGAGTGCCAAAAGTCTGTTACTTCCATCGCCTCGCGGAAATTGGCAAGACTCCATGTTTTTGGCAGCGATAAAATACCGCTGATACTATTCGTCATTTCTGACGGCTGTTTAAACGCAATTACAATTGTCAGGTAGAGCGGAAACGCAATTGCGGACAGACCCAAGATAAGCAAAACCAATACTGCCTTATTCGATTTACCCACTGAAGATGTATGTTTCATAGCTGCTCCTCCTTTGAACCGGAAAATTTCATCTGCGCAACAGAAATAATTACAATTACAATAAAGAATACTACTGCATTTGCACTTTGAAATCCAAACTGTCCGCCGGACATACCATTGTTATAAATTAAGTAGGAAATGGATTCCGTACTCTGTGCCGGCCCACCTTTTGTCAAAGCCATAATCTGATCAAATACCATTAAGAAGTTCTTTACGCAAAGCACCATATTAATGGAGAAAAACGGGATAATTAACGGGAATGTTAAGTGACGGAACTGTTTCCAGCCAGTAGCGCCGTCCAATCCGCCTGCTTCGTACACGTCTTCTGGCACCGTCTGCAAACCGGAAATATAAATAATTGTATTCATTGCAACTGCCTGCCATGCGCATACAATCATAACGCCAATCCATGCCTTACTCGGACTTGATAAAATACTAGAGCGCAGTGATTCAATTCCTATCATATCTGCAACTGCCGGAAGGATATATGTAAAGAAATAGTTAAAAATATAACCTACAACCAAAGAACCTAAAATATTTGGTAAAAAGTATGCACCACGGAAAAATCCCTTTGCGCGAATCTTACTGTTTAATGCCAGCGCTAAAATTAGGCTTAAAACATTAACTACAATTGTCGTTACCACTGCCAGTTTAATGGTAAACAAATAAGATTTACCTACACGTGCATCGGAAAACAAGTCAATATAGTTGCGCAGCCCTACCCAGTCATACTTGCCAAACCCTTTAAAATTGGTAAAGCTATATACTACACCTCGTATTAACGGAATGGTATTAAAGCAGACGAACAATAGCAAAATTGGTATCGTAATCAATAAAAATGTTCGTTGTCTATCATTTTTCATTGTCTTTTCTCTCCTTCCCCATTTTAAAATTTAATGATTTTGTTGATATTCCTGTACTAAACGAATAATATCTCGATTATACCGCAGCCAGTTTGTATCAAACTTTGTAAGGAAATCGTCAACATTTTTCTCTATTAAAAAGGTCTGTAACAGTGCATCCACCGACATTTCTGAAGGATAATAATGATCCTGATAGTCTGTCATATTTCCTTCTTCAATAAACGGAAGCATTCCATCAAGCATAGAGGCAAGCTGAAAATCTCCTTTTTTGCAGGGAACTGCATTCTGATCATCAATGTACTTCTGCATATTCTCATATTCGAGAAGGAAATCAAGCACCTCATATGCTGCTTCCTTGTTCTCACAAGCCGCTGTAATACTAAAGCCTAAGTCAATACCTGAATTCAGTGTTCTATCCTCTTTCTGATCACTTGCTGGCATTACAAATGAATCAATATTTAAGTCAGGATTTACTGACAAAATCTGTGGTGTCGCATAACTTCCTATTGGATACATTGCCGACTCGCCGCGCGCAAACGCTGTACATGCATCATTATAGCTGTAGGCAAACGGATCTTCTGGCCCATAAGGCAGCAGTGACAAATATTTCTCTGCAAGTTCTTTATATTCTGTTGTAAAATTGGTTTCTCCTCTGTTTACCTGTTTTGTGGTATCAGAAGGGGAAAGTTCAACTGCCATTGCATTCCAAGGCGCTAGACACGTCCATGTGTCTTTAAAACCAAAATAAAATGGAAGAATATTTTCCGATTTTATCTGTTCACACAATTGCGTTAACTCATTCCATGTTTCCGGGATTTCCCACCCATGCTCCGCAAACATATCTCTGTTGTAGAGTACACCTGCTGCATTTGCTACATACGGTACAATATACGTTCCTTCGGTCGGCACAAGCTCCAGTGCTTCAGCAATATCCAGATAACCCTGATTTATATCCTGCAATCCTGGATAATCCGATACGTCTGCTAAGATTTCTGCATCCACAAAATAAGAATAATTGATATCTCCGCCGATTCCGATAATATCAGGATAATCCTCTCTGATAAATCGTGTTTTTAAAATCGTCATAGCATCATTCGGTGAGCTGATTGTCAAATGGATGTCTGTATGTGTCGCATTAAACTCCGCTTCCACCGTCTTAAAGTAGTTGGCTGCTTCCGGCTTATACTGCACAATCTCAATTTCCGTCTTGTCCGACGAAGCCCCACACCCTTGAAGCGGTACTATTACTGTCATACAGCATAATGCCGTCCCCAAGCATTTAAACGTTTTCCCTTTCATAGCATTACTCCTTTCCTATTTGATAAATTTATGATAACATATCTTTATGCTATCTAAAATAGCACTGTTTTGGATATTTTATATCTTTTTGCTATTTTTGCATCTTTTATTTGAAATCACCTAGCATTTTGGTATATAATATATAATATGCATTAACTTGTTTCCATATGAATACAAAATATATTGACAGTCAGTCTTTGCGGTAAAGTCGCAAAGGCGCACGAGAGGAACTTTCACGAGTGTCCTTTCGAATGAAAGTTTCTCTCATTACATGTGTGCCGAAGTGACTTTACCCTTT
>CBCOYO010000073.1:15754-17277 GCA_965114465.1 uncultured Lachnospiraceae bacterium | reverse complement strand
CGCGAAGCGATTTCCAATGGCTGGATACGTAACAGTTCAATGGGTTATCTGAACGGTTACTACAGTTTCGTTTTGTTGAATTATAACAAACTTCTTGTTTTAGAGATTATTTAGAGATGAGTTTGTTATACTTGTTTTATAAAAACAAATGGAATGGAGGAAATAGAATGAAAAGACGATTTTTACAAGCAGCAGTGATGACTTCCTGCGTGTGGCTGCTGACTGCCTGTGGAAATTCAAAACAGGCTGCTATGGAAAATACAGTGGAGGATTCTACTACAAATGTAGCAACGGACGGTGGCAAAAATCCGATAACAGTTGCGGATAATAGGGATAATGCCGATATGCCGGCGGGGATGGGGCGTTATGTAGAGAAAAATGTGTTAGATCGAGGAGGCAAGTTTGCGTCAGATATACAGAGAATGGCGGATGGCACATTGGTATTGTTTAATGCTTCGGGGAAATATATCTCAAAGGATAACGGCGATAGCTGGGAATTACAGGAATTGGACTGGCTGGACGCATTTACAGCGGAAAATTATATTGCGCAGGTGGCAGTTTCAAAAGAGGGCATGATTGCAATGGCGTATTATAAAAGTGGAGAATCCGAGGAAATAGGAAATGTTGCAACTTATTATCAACTGGTTACGCCGGACGGGGTGCAGATTCCGTTTGATATGGGAATGTCCGATAATGAAAGGGAGATTACAGATTTTTGCTTTACGGAAACGGGCAGGCTTTTTGCAGGGGTACATAACAATGCGGTTTATGAAATTAGCACAACAGATGGAAGCAGCAAGAAGGCTTTTTCCTTGGAGGAGATACCGTCTTATTTAACGGTATGTCAGAAAGATATTCTGCTCTGCGCAGGGATGGATAAGGTATACCTTTATGATTTAAAGAGCGGGGATTTCCTTGAGGATGCTGTTTTGCAGGATTTTATTAAAGAGAATTATACAAGAGTAGAGGGATTTGGAGAGAATCGTTATAATGTGTATTTATTTGGCGGTGAGGAAAATATTGTGTATCTTGCAGGCAAAAAGGGGCTGCACCGTCATGTGATTGGCGGGAGTTCGGTAGAACAGATTATTGAGGGCAGCCTTTCTTCGTTCGGCGATCCATCACATATGATAGAGCTTGCAATAATGCTGGATAATCAAGAATTTTTGGCGTTGTTTTCCGATAATAACGTGATAAAATATACCTATGACGCAGAAGTTCCCAGTGTGCCAAACGATAGGCTTATCGTATACAGCCTTGAGGAAAATAGTACCGTTCGGCAGGCAATTACAGTGTATCAAACAGCAAATCCTGATATGCAGATTACCTATGAGATTGGTATGGAAGACGACAGTATTACAAGAGAAGATGCACTGAAAAAATTAAGCACAGGGCTGTTAAACGGCAGTGGGCCGGATGTGCTGATATTGGATAAAATGCCGTATAATTCTTATATGGACAAAGGTGTTTTAATGGATATCCATGATGTTGCGGAGGGGCTGCAGGGAGAAAATGGGCTTTTG
>CBCOYO010000073.1:8867-15744 GCA_965114465.1 uncultured Lachnospiraceae bacterium | reverse complement strand
GACAAATTTAATTACACCTTTGTACACAAATAATAGTTTATATATGATTCCAGCGGAATTTCGGCTGCCAATGATTGCGGGGCATCAAGAAGACATTGCGAATATTAATGATTATCAAGGGATGGCGGAAGCAGTGGAAGCGATGCGTAAGAAGTATCCTAATACAGATTTAATTGAAAAATCTTCGGAAACCGGAGTATTGAAAACATTTTTTATGGTGTGTGAGCCATCGTGGAAATTGGAGAACGGTGACTTGGATCAGGAAAAGTTAAAGGAATTTTTAGAACAGTCAAAGCGAATTTATAATGCGCAGATGGAAAGCCTGCCGCAGACGGTATTGGACGATTATAACGAAATGAACGAATATTGGCTAAAGGAGAATGGCGTAATTTTTGAGGACAGCAAATATTTTAATCGCTTGGGCAGTAAAAGCACTTCTTTTATTTGCAATGATATTCAGTTGATGTGCGGTGCAAGCAGCAGTATTGAGGACTATGCGGGGATTTTATCAACTGTTAGGATAAATGGATTTGAAGATACACAGTTAAAGCGTATGGACGGGCAGAGCCAAAATGTATATTATCCGCTGACATTGGCGGGAATTAATGCGGCGACGGCAAACCGTGAGAAGGCAGTATTGTTCCTGCAAACGTTATTGGGCAAAGAAGTGCAGGATTTGGTATATTATGGTTATCCTGTTTTGCAGAGTGCCTTTGAGGGTAAGTTACAGCCGGATTTAAGTCGTGTAGAGGAGGATGGAGCGTTCTCATGGCTTGGGGGAAGCACCGCCGAAGGAAAGTCATATGATTTTGTTGTCTATTGGCCTGAGGAGGCGCAGCTACAGCAGCTTAGGGATTACGCCAAGCAGTCCGATACGCCGTATTTACAGGATATTGTCTTAGAGGAAGCCATATGCAAAGAGGGCGCAAAATATCTAAACGGAAGTCAGGATATAGACGCTACACTTCGGGCGATTATGGACAGTATTGCGATTTATCTAATGGAATAACATGATTGGAATAACGATACGAGGGTTTAGAGATTATGAAGTATCCAAAGCGAATAAAAAGAAGAAGACTGCATAAGGAACGGCGTGCGTTTGCCGCTTTCCTTGCGCCTAGTCTAATCGGGGTTATGATATTTGTGCTGCTGCCGTTTATAGATGTAATACATCGCTCGTTTATGACAGTAATGTCAGGAAAGTTTGTCGGACTGGAAAATTATAAGAAAGTGTTTACCAATCAAGCGTTTATTCTGGCAGTCAAAAATACGCTGCATTTTATCGGAGTTGCGATTCCTTTGCTGGTGGTAATAGGATTAGCGGCGGCATTGGTATTAAGCAAAATAAAAGATATCAGCATTATTAAAAGCCTGTATTTGTTTCCAATGGCAATGCCGACGGCAACGGTAGTGATTGTTTGGCGGATGTTTTTCTTCAAACAGGATTTTAACAGTCTGGTTATCAGCTATTTATGGAAAAACACAGGATATACGATTGTCTTATGGCTTGCTGGAATTGCGGCGATTCCAAATGAATTAATTGAGGCGGCACGCGTTGACGGGGCAAACCGCTGGAAATGTTTTATTTATGTAAAACTTCCCTGCTTAAAAGGGAGTGTTTATACGATTGTTGTGCTGTCTTTTTTAAATTCTGTAAAAATATACCGTGAAGCGTATCTGGTTGCTGGTTCGTACCCAGGGCAGGATATTTATTTAATTCAGCATACTTTTAACAATTGGTATGTGAATTTAGACTTTGATAAGCTGGCGGCGGCGACTGTGGTGGTAGGAAGCGTGCTGTTTGTTGTGATTATACTGCTGAATTTTTTATGGAACAGAGAATTATAAATAGAGGAGTTAGAGAGAATGCGGATAAGGAAGCTGATGCGTAAATCAGCGGAATTGGTAATGAAATTAATATTTATTGCAGTGGGTGTAATAATCTGTATGCCAGTTTTCTTGGTGGTTACAGGATCGGTAATGGGGGATAGTGATTTACGGGAATGCCTAGCACCAGTGTTTTTGGAGGGACGGGGATTTGTCACTTGGAGAGTAATACCGCAGTATCCGACCGTGGAACACTATATTCGGCTGCTATTTCAATCACCGCAGTTTTTTATATTGTTCTGGAATTCTGTAAAATTAGTCGTGCTGATTCTTGCGGGGCAATTATTGGTAGGCGTTCCGGCAGCATGGGCATTTGCTGTGTATCAGGTAAGAGGGAAAAACCTGCTGTTTACGACCTATGTGGTTTTAATGCTGCTGCCGTTTCAGGTAACAATGCTGTCAAGTTATTTAATATTAAATAAGTTGCAGCTATTGAATACCCATTGGGCGGTTATTTTGCCAGCAGTGTTTAATACGTTTCCGGTTTTTGTAACATACGGCGGCTTTCGCGCAATCCCGAAAGCGTTAATTGAAGCAGCGCGGATTGACGGTGCGGGAGAATGGTATATATTTTTTCGGATTGGGCTTGGCATTGGCAGAAGCGGGATTTTATCGTCAATGGTGCTGGGATTTTTGGAGTATTGGAATATAATAGAACAGCCATTTGCTTTTTTGGAAGATAAATTTTTGTGGCCGTTATCTCTATATTTGCCAGAAATCGACTGGACGCAGGCAGGATTTGCGTTCGCGGCATCTGTAATTATGTTGATACCGGCAATATTTGTATTTGTAATGGGACAGGATTATTTGGAACAAGGGATTGTTTATTCTGGTATGAAAGTTTAATGGGGTATTGAGATGGAGAAGGATGAAAAGTGGATTAGCCAAGAACGTTTAAAAAAATGGTTAAAGATATTTGTGATTTTTCTCGCTGTTATGTGGGTCTGTACAATTATTTCGAAAAGTATCTATGTAGCACAACTGCCGCGGGTTCAGGTTAAGACGCTGGAAAAGAAATATATTGAGCATGTGGTAGATGTTGACGGGATTGTCGTGGCAGGCGGCGAGCAGGCGGTTAATGTGCTCCCAGGGCTACGCGTTTCCAATATTAAAGTGCAGGAGGGTGACTTGGTGGAAAAAGGTGACTTGCTGTTTGGAATTGATTTGGAGGATTTATCGGATATGATTTCCGATAAAGAGGCAGAATTGACGAAACAGAGGATGCACTTGTCGGATACGCAGTTTAATCAAATATTGGAATCGCAGAAAAAGGAGATTGGGATTCTTTGGGCAAAAGAAGACTATGAAAGTGCAGAGAAAGAAACGGCATTAACTGTAGAACGTGCAAAGCAGACACTGGCAGAAGCGGAAACAGATTTACATAAGCATCTAGGAACGCCGATACCACACACTTCCGATAAAGACCGTGAAAATGCATGGTTTGACTATAACCAATGGAAACAGCGTGGCTATGATTTGGAGGATCAAATAGCCGCCAAACAGCGCAAAATTGAGGAATTGCAGGAACAACTGCAGAATTTGGAGGTAGAGTCCGCACAGGAAGGCGCAGAGAAACAGCAGAAAGAAAATATGCAGGCAGGCGGGGGAGAAAAGCAGCACACAATGCAAGAGGAGCAGGACGCAAAATTTCAAAATATGCAGGCAGGCGGGGGAGAAAAACAGCAGCAGAAAATAGTAAATTTATCAAGCAGCAGAAATCGAAGAACAGCAGAAAATAAAAAACTTGCAACAAACAAGAATTTTTTAGAATATAAGAATCTCTCTACAGATGGAGATCTAACAGGAGATAAAGAAACTACAGCAGACGAGAATTTGTTAGAAGATAAAGAATTCACAACAGATGCGAATCCATCAGGGAATAACGAACTCACAACAGACGAGAATCCGTCAGAGAATAACGAACCCACAACAGGCGAGAATCCCCCAGAAAATAACGAACCCACAACAGACGAGAATCCGTCAGAAAATAAAGAACCCACAACAGACGAGAATCCATCAGAAAATAAGAAACCTACAACAGACGAGAATCCATCAGAAAATAACGAACCCACAACAGACGAGAATCCATCAGAAAATAACGAACCCACAACAGATGAGAATCCGTCAGAAAATAAAGTTCCTACGATAGATGAAGACTCAGCAGGAGATAAAGCCCCCACAAATGGTAATCAAGCCGCCGCAGACAAAAACAGCACAGCCGACAGCAGTTCTAATCCCGATAATACGATTGAGGAGAAAAAAGAAGCATTGCGTCAGGCAGTAAAAAAGGCGAAGGCAGAACTTACAGACTTAAATAATCAGTTAACAGACTTAAATAGAAATTTAGTATCACAGCCCGATTATTCGGCGGAAGAATTGGAGTATGATACTTGGCAGCAGCAGAAGTCAAGTTTAGAAGATGCTGTACAGGCGGCAAAGCGCGCATTGGAGGATGCAAGCTTTCAGCGGGAACAGACGCTTCGGCAGAAAGCACGTGAAATTGCAAATGCGGAGGTGGTTAGTCCAGCAGATTCCACAGCTTCGCTCTATGAGCTTGAAATTGCCCAATTACAAGAAGATATCGCAAAATTGCAGGCAATTCAGAAGAATAATGGATTAATCATTGCGGAAGGCAGCGGCTTTATTACAAAAGTACAAGTTGCTGTTGGAAGCCGAACAATGGACACCGCAGCGATATTGTTAACAGACGCATCTGCTCCCTGTCAGTTTAAATGCAGTATTACAAAGGAACAGGGAAAGTATCTGAACTTAGGTGATACAGTGGAATTAAAAGTAAATGGTACAAGTACTACAGGAAGCGCGAAATTGGAAGCGACTGTCGATTATTTAACAGAGGGCGCAGGGGGATATGATATTATATGTCGTCTGCCCCAAAACACTGGACAGCCTGGTGCTGGCGGCAGTATCCACAAAGCAGTACAGGGTGAACTTCATAATACAGTAATTCCGATAGAAGCACTTTATCAGGAATCGGAGGCATATTATATCTATACATTAAATGAAAAAACGGGTATTCTTGGGAAGGAGAATTATGTCGAAAAAATTAAAGTACGCGTTGCCGATAAAAATGATATTTATGCTGCACTAGAAGCAGGAATTATTGGCAGTGATGTGCAGATCGTAACGTTCTGCTCTGGTACATTAAAACAGGGAGCAAGTGTAAGGCTGGTGGAATAAGAAACCAGCCTTTTAAGTAGGAATTAACCAAAGCCGCAAAAATGCATTGTATTCAAGTTGGATTTATTTTATAATATTCAATACAAGGGAAGTTCTAATCGCGCAATTGGAAGGGGGATTGCGCAGGTATTGAGAGGACAGTGTGTTAATGGAAGATTTTAACAAAAGCGATAACAATAGTAATAATATAAATAAAACGGATATTACAGATAATGGCGGCAGGCATTCTGCAATTGACGACAAATCTCAGCATGAAATAGAATTGGATCAGATGAAACAGTTGAATCTGGAATTGAAAACGGCGCTTGAAGCGGCAGAGTCGGCAAATCGGGCAAAGAGCAGTTTTTTGTCGAATATGTCCCATGATATCCGCACACCAATGAATGCAATTTTGGGTATGACATCTATCGGACTTGCGCATATTGATGAGAAGGCACGAGTACAAGACTGCCTTCAGAAAATTCAGTCGGCGTCAAATCATCTAATGAGTTTGGTCAATGATGTGCTGGATATGTCAAGGATTGACAGCGGGCGCATGACTTTAAATGACGAAGTGTTTTCTCTGGCGGATATGGTACATGATATTACCATTATTGTGCGACCACAAGCAATGCAAAAACGCCAAGAATTTCAAATGGAAATCGGGCAAATCTATGAAGAAAATTTAATTGGCGATCCGTTGCGGCTGCGGCAGATTTTGGTAAATATTATTGGAAATGCGGTAAAGTATACACAAGAGGACGGGAGAATATATGTTTATTTTTCACAGCGATTGGAGGAAGAAAATCAGGGAATGCGCAGGATTTTGTTGGACTTTGTTTGTGAGGATAATGGAATCGGCATGAGTCCGGCGTTTTTGGAGCGCATTTTTATGCCGTTTGAGCGGGTGAATAATACAACCATCAGTAAGATTGAGGGGACTGGTCTGGGCATGGCGATTGTTAAAAATTTGTTAGATCGTATGGGCGGCGAGATTAGCGTAGAGAGTGAAGAGGGAAAAGGAAGCTGTTTTCGTGTTACGCTTCCTCTTGCGGTAGTGCCACAAAACCAAATGCCACATACGCTTGCGCAGGGGCAGACAGTATTATTAGCAGGCAATTTTGATGGTAAAGAAATGCAGACAGAACAATATTTAACAGAAAGCGGTTTAAAAGTAGAGTATATTGCAAACGGTATGGAGGTAGTGACTTGGCTTACAGAAGCGCAGTATGAGAATCGTATGCCGTGTGCCTTACTTGTAGGTAAAGAATTGGCGGATATGGCAATGCTGGAATTGGTTTCTCATGTGCGTCACCTTGCTGGCAAGAAATTTCCAATAATATTGGTGGCAGAAGTGGATTGGACGCAATTAGAATATCGTGCTGTACGGGCAGGTGTCAGTGCGTTTGTGCCATGTCCGCTGTTTCAGAGCAGGCTTTTGGCAGTACTGGCAGATTGTGTAGGCGGAGCACAGGAAAAGAAAGAGGATTGTGGAAACGGTAACTACAGCAGATTTCGTATTTTGTTGGTGGAAGATAACGAATTGAATCGAGAGATTGCGCTAGAATTATTGTCAATGACCGGCGTGCAGGTGGAAACAGCGGAGGATGGGCTTTGTGCGGTGAATGCGTTTGAACAGTCGCCAGAGGGATATTTTGATATGATATTAATGGATATTCAGATGCCTGTCATGAATGGTTATGAGGCGTCAAAGCGTATACGGCAGATGAAAAGAACGGATGCAGAAAGTGTCTGGATTGTGGCAATGACTGCTAACGCTTTTGTTGAAGATATTCGTATGGCACAGGAAGCG
>CBCOYO010000073.1:0-8857 GCA_965114465.1 uncultured Lachnospiraceae bacterium | reverse complement strand
TGAATGAACACTGCTCTAAGCCGGTGGATATGGATCGACTGCATGATATCCTGCGCAGACAGTTTCAGGCAAGAAAGGAGTAACAATGCAGCCGTATCAAGAAGAATATATTTCCAATTTAAAAGATATCCATATTCTGACTGCGCGCAAAAGGCTGGCGGGATGTTCTTTTGCAACGTATCAGGAGGCGCTTGCGCAGGATAGGCAGCAGGTAAAAGAGAAGATAGAGCGCAATATGTATTTGCTGCGCGAAGAATTGTTTCCATTATTGGATAATCTATTGGATGCGAATGCCGAACAGTTGGAGGAACTGTATAGTTTCGCCAATGAATTGCTGAGTGGGCGCAATGAATTAGATGGAGGGCTGTTTTGTCAGATTCACAAGGCATTGTTAAGCAGGGCACGTCTTTCTAAGGATAGAAATACCATTATACGCGAATTGTACTGGCTGGGAATGGGATTGCATAATATGTGCGGCAAGATGGTAGGGTTGGATTATGCAAAATCCGAGAAATATATGTCGCAGATGCGGCTTTGCTTTGCGGAAGCGGCGGCATATTTAAAATATTTTGATGAAATTGACGACAATGAAACAAGGGGTTATATTTTTCGTTCGCGAGCAAATACATCTTTGGGACAGTTTAAATCTGCAAGTGAAAAGATCCGGCGGGTAAGGCAGACTTTACAGATTTTGCAGGATGAAGGGTATCAAGAAAAGGCACCGGAACTTCCGTGGGAAAGGTATATCTATATGACGCACCAGCAAATGTCGTCAAGTATTTCTTACAGCAGAGAAAACGATATGACTTCACAGGATGTTGCGGATATTATGGAGTCGGCACATATTGTCTATGAAAGACAGATTGCAGATGCAAAAGAAAGAAATGCAACGTTGCCAGTAAAATCAGCGTTTTCTTGTTTTGCAACAGAGTATTACTGTGGATTATCTGTGTTAGAGGAATTGCTTGCAAATATGGAAACATTGATGGACGCAGCAGACAGCACCGATTTTTCTTCAGAAAGTATGTATGGAATCATTTCCCTTCCCGCATTCTACAGCCAATATCTGCGGGAATATCCGGAGTATTTAGCAGGACGGGAAGAATATTTAGAAGGGTTGTACCAGCGTGTTTTGGATTATGTGGATATTTTTCCAGAAGCGGGGAAAAACGAGCAGATTTTCTATTTTTTGCGTCAGCTTTCAACGGCTTTTATAGAAATACAGCACGGTATTACTTATGGGATGTTTCAACAAAAAATTATGATACGCTTTGCACCAGATATCTATGTGCATTCATGGGTAGTCGGTGCAGCGGCATCTGCATTGTGTGCAGTGATTATGGAGGAGGAGCCGACGTTTTTCGATGATATTGCACATATTCGTGCGATTCTTGACCCAGAAAAGAAACAACAGTATGTGCGGACGTATGCAATGGAGTGCGGCCTGTTTCATGATGTGGGCAAAATTAATTTTATGAGCCTGTATTCGCAGACCGCAAGACAGTGGTTTGCGCAGGAGTATGAAATAGCACATTTGCATACCGTGGTAGGGGAGGCGCGCCTTAGCGATTACGAATCAACCTGTCATTATGCAGCAGCGGCGCTGGGGCATCATAGCTGGTATGATGGATCACAGGGGTATCCGGAAACCTATCAGCGTTTGGAATGCCCATACAGGCAGATCGTCGATGTGATTGGCTTGGTGGATTGGTTTGATAATGTTATGCAGATCGATTGGCTGTATGGCTGTGTTAAGAAAACATTTGATGAAGCAGTGCAAGAAGCAATTTCTTTGGAGGGCAGGCGCTTTTCTCCGCTGTTGACTGCATGGCTTCGTGACAAGGCAGTGGCACAGAAGTTTAAAGAAGCGTTTGCAAACGGACGCTTAGAAGCATATCAGAAATTGTATCAGGCGAATGTCAAAGAATAAGATACCAAAATTAAAATATCGCAATATAAAAAATCTATATACAAAATATGTCAAAAAAAGTGCAATATACACCGAAACAGATATTGTGCTTTTTTGTTATGATATAATATAAAAACTAGTTTGTCTAAATATACTATTATACTGCATGGCAGAAAGATTTGCCGTGTAGCTGCGCCAGCCGCAAAGCGGCAATTTTTCTTTGTGCTGCTGTGTGTAAATGGTTATACTTAGCGTCAGTCTTTTCGATGCTTCGTATAATATGAAATGGCAGCATAATTTTGTATATAAAAATATAAGGGGGAGTGTATGTTAGGAGGTTCTGTGTATATTGCAATATTGCGGTTCGCAATTAGTCTTGTAGGGACAAGTTTACTATTTTTCCTGATAAGCGAGCCGCGGTATGAAAGAAGAAAGGCAGTAGTTTGTTACGCTGTTTTTTGTATTGCTGCACTAATACCAGCAAGTATATGGTATGTGATGGATTGGGAAAATTGTGTGAGGATGGTAGCATTTTTGCTATATGTTTGTTTTGTGGTATTTTCCATCTGTATGAGCAGTGATCCAATTTATTTGTCGGTGTATAAACTGGCACTAATTTACTATTTACTGGCAGTATTTCTGATAGGCGGAATTGAAGTTGCAATGATCTTTTTTGATGGGAATGTATGGGCTGATATTATTACGCGTATTGTCTTGATATCATTTATGGCATTTTTTATTAAAAATAAGCTACAAGATTCTATTAAAGCATTTGGTATCTATGTAGAGAATGAACTGGATAGATTTAGCGCAGTGATTATGACAATGAGCCTTTTATGGGGGATTAGTTTTATTTTGAATCCAAATCAGCTAGAACTAGAGCAGACACCATATCGCCTTTTGCAAATAATGATTAATTTTTTCCTAACTGGTTCTTTGCAGTTTTTGGTGTTTCGACTTTATCTTCATATTGGCAGAGAGCAGGAATATCAGAAGGAAAACCAACTAATGCAGATGAACCATAGGTTATTGGAGCGGCAGATGGAGCTTTTGGAAGAATCCGTGGAAGCTAGCAGGCGTATCCGTCACGATGCAAGGCATCATAACGCGGTGATTGCAGAGTATGCCAGGCAGGGGCAGATTGGTGAATTACTGCTGTATTTAAAGGAGTATGAAAAGGAAACAGATAAGGATATGGTGGAGGCTATCTGTGAGAATACAGCGGTCAACAACATTCTTTCTGCTTACACAAGAAAGGCAAGAAAAGCGCAGATAAAAGTTACATTGGATGTAGAACTGGACAAAGAACTTGCAATACCAAACATTGATTTGGTAACGATTTTGTCTAATGCTTATGAAAATGCAATTTTTGGCTGTATGGAAGTGAAAAAGCATATGGAAGAACGAGAGTGCTTTATCCAGCTTTTGATTAAGCGAAAAAAGAGGAAGCTGGTTATTTGCTGCAGCAATACATGCCGAAAGGAAACAGAACTAAAAAAGGGGCAGCCTAAGCCAGAATTTACGGGCGGTATCGGAGTGTCCAGCATTATTAAGACAGCGCAGGAATATGGTGGAGAATATGACTTTAAAAATGATGAAGGCGTGTTTATATTTCGTTTGATTATGAACATTCCAGCTAGAAAGGGCACCGATTATGTATCTGATAGCACTTTGTGATGATGAAGAAGCGGATTTGGATAAGGCAGAAAGTATGTTGAAAAATTATCAGAACCAACATCCCAAACAAGAACTTGTAATAGAGCGTTTTTCGTGTGTTGAGGAATTGCTTTATAGGGTTAGGGAAGAAAGCTTTGTGCCAGATTTAATTTTTATGGATATTTATATGCCCAATAAAATGGGGACGGATGCAGCAAAAGAACTGCGTAATATGGGTAATGAGTGCAAACTTGTTTTTCTTACTTTGTCTAAAGAACATGCACTGGAAGCCTTTCGTGTGGATGCTGCTCAATATTTAGTGAAACCTGTTTCAGAAAAAGTATTGTTTTCCCTGCTTGACAGATTCTTGCAGGATATAGCAGAAGAACGCAAACGGTATTTGCTGCTGCGGATAGATGGAAGGATTTGCAGGGTGCAGCTAAGTGATATTGTCTGTTGCGAGGCTCAAGGAAAGACACAATGCCTATATCATGCAAATGGTTCACAGTCTTTGCTGCATATGACGATAACAGAAATTTTTGCGATGCTTTCAGGCTACCAAGAATTTGTAAAGGTGGGGGCTGCTTATATTATAAATCTGGAACATGTTGACAGCTTGAATGCACAGGATGTCTACATGGATACCGGAAAAAAGATCTATTTGCCGCGCGGCGCATATAGACCTTTGCGACAGCAATATTTTCAATATTATTGTGAGGAGGATTACTATAAATGAATCAAGATGCAAAAAAATATTCAGAGAAGGCGTATATCAACCATATGACCATATTGGGTCATACAATTATTGTAACGGTTCTTTTTTTAGCATATACGTTAGAGCTGATAAAAGGTTCTAGGACAATCGGATATTATACAATTTTTAGTTTATTGGCAGTTGTTCCAGTGATAGCGGAGTATGTTATATACCAAAAGCAGCCAGAGAGTTCGTTTATACGTCACGTTATTGGTATTGGATATAGTGTTTTGTATTTATTTGCTATTTTTACGACACATAGTGTCACCCCATTTGTCTATGCATTTCCGATGTTTATGGTGATTATTTTATTTATGGATGTGTGGTTTTGTACTTTAATTTGTGTGGGGGCTTTTCTTGGAAATATTGCTTATATTGGTTACTATGCTGTTTCTATCGGGTATCATGCCGAGGAAGTTCCAGACTTGGAAATTCGTGTTGCCGCGCTCTTGTTGACAGGGATATTTATGGTCATGTCAACAGTGGCTGTGAAAAAGGTAAATGGAGAAAAATTAAAGATTATGGAGCAGCAGGCACAGGAGAATGCTGCACTATTGGAAAATGTTTTAGGTACATCAAGCAGCATGGTTTCTGGAATTGGAGAGGTCGTGGATAAAATGAAGCATATGGGTGAATCGGTTACTCATATTCGAGAATCCATGAATCAGGTTTCAGCAGGCAGTACGGAAACAGCGGAATCTGTTATGGCACAGATGCTGCGTACAGAACAGATTCAACAGCATATTGTAAATGTAAAGGAATCAACGGCTGGTATTGAACAGAACATGGCAGAAACAGAGCGCAGGGTAGAGGAAGGCATGCAGCAGATGAATGCCTTGTCACAGCAGGTTGATAAATCTATTTGTGCAAACAAAGAGATGTTAGAGAAAATGAATGCCTTGCGGGAATATTCCAATCAGATGAATACAATTATAGATACGATTAACAGTATTGCAGGAAGTACGGGAATGCTTGCACTTAACGCAAGCATTGAAGCGGCCCGCGCTGGTGAATCGGGTAAGGGATTTGCTGTTGTGGCAAGTGAAATTTCAGATCTTGCAAATCAGACGAAAATGGCAACCGTGGATATTACAAAGTTGATTGAGAATATCAAGAAAGAATTACAATCGGTTATTGAGGCAGTGGATGTTGTGACAGACAGCAACCACGCCAGTGAGAACAATACGCAGGCAGTAACAGGCAGTTTTGATGGTATTGCTGGCGAAACAAAACATATTGGGGAGCAGACACGGGAATTGCTTGATATTGTGGAGGCGTTAAAAACAGCAAATGCAGATATTGTAGAAAATATCCGAACGATTTCTGCGATTGTTGAGGAAGTGTCGGCACATGCAAATGAAACATATAATGCATGTGAGGAAAATTCGCGTTTGGTGGATTCTGTGACAGAGATTGTACAGGAATTAAATAATGATGCACAAAAGCTGCAAAGGTTTTCTAAAGAATAATAGTCAAAAACAGTTGCTTTTTTAGTGTGTGTGTGTTAAAATATGACTTATCTTAAAATATGGAAACGACAATGATAAGAAGTAGTAAAGGTGTATGCTATTGCAGAGAACTGTCGGCTGGTGTAAGGCAGTATAGACAAACCTTGAACTCGTCTTTGAGTCCTTGTAGTGAATATATCACAGTGAAAATGTATTGGGGAATCACAGGAGGGAAACCACAGAAAGTGAATCCTAATAAGTGATAAGTAGTTGCAGGCGGGCATTCCCGTTATAGAATTTGAGAGCAGATTTTATAATCTGAAATAGAGTGGTACCGCGGATAGAAGTTCTCTCCGTCTTTATAGTATAATATAAAGATGGGGAGTTTTTTTTCTTTATGTACACGGACACTCAAAGGAAGGTTGTCAGCATAGCTGACGAGTGTCCGGCACAGCGAGTAGTGAAGAAGGACATTCCACTACTCGATTGTACAGCCCCATGCAAAGGAAATTAGGAAGGAGATATTTATGAGAGAATATGCACCAAAGGAAATTGAAAAAAAATGGCAGGATATCTGGGAGCAGGAGAAGGCTTTTCAGGTTGGTGTCGATAAGTCCAAACCGAAGTATTATGCGCTGGTAGAGTTTCCATATCCGTCAGGACAGGGGCTTCATGTAGGGCATCCAAGACCCTATACCGCAATGGATATTGTGTCGAGAAAGCGCAGAATGCAGGGCTATAACGTATTGTTTCCAATGGGTTGGGACGCTTTTGGGCTTCCAACGGAAAACTATGCAATTAAAAACAAAATTCATCCCAAGATTGTCACAAAAAATAATGTAGCACATTTTAAAAATCAGTTAAAGGCGCTGGGATATTCGTTTGATTGGTCGAAAGAGGTTAATACTACAGACGAAAAATATTATAAATGGACACAATGGATTTTTCTTCAATTATTTAAAAAAGGGCTTGCCTATAAAACGGAAATGCCGATTAATTTCTGTACTTCCTGCAAAGTCGGGCTTGCCAATGAGGAAGTGGTAAACGGTAAATGTGAGCGCTGCGGTTCTGATGTTATCCGAAAAATGCAGTCACAGTGGATGCTTAAAATTACGGAGTATGCGGATAAATTAATCGAGGGTCTTGACCATGTGGATTATATTGAAAAGGTTAAGGTTTCGCAGAAAAACTGGATTGGGCGTTCCGAGGGGGCGGAAGTGAATTTCCAACTGAAAGATAAAGAGGAAGTGCTTACCATTTATACTACTAGACCAGATACACTGTTTGGTGCAACCTATATGGTTATTTCGCCGGAACATCCCTATATTGATAAATACAAAGACACAATTGCAAATTATCAAGAGATATTGGCTTACCGCGAGCAGGCTTCCAAGAAATCCGATTTTGAGCGGACAGAGCTTGCAAAAGACAAAACAGGCGTTTGTATTCAAGGGCTTTCTGCGATTAATCCCGTAAATAATAAGGAAATACCAGTATGGGTGTCTGATTATGTATTAATGTCTTATGGAACGGGTGCGATTATGGCTGTTCCGGCGCATGATACAAGGGACTGGGATTTCGCAAAGAAGTTCGGGCTTCCGATTATTGAAGTGGTTGCAGGCGGCGACGTACAGAATGAAGCATTTACAGATGTAGCAACAGGAACGCTTTGCAATTCTGACTTTTTAAATGGCATGGAAGTGAAGGACGCAAAAGCGGCGATTACCAATTGGCTGGAGGAAAAAGGCATTGGGCATCGCAAAGTAAATTATAAACTGCGTGACTGGGTATTTTCACGTCAGCGTTATTGGGGCGAGCCAATACCTATTGTGAAATGTCCATGCTGCGGTTATGTGCCGCTTGATGAGAGCGAACTTCCACTGCGTCTTCCAGAGGTGGAGAGTTATATGCCAACCGATACTGGTGAGTCACCGCTTGCGGCAATGCGTGATTGGGTAGAAACCACCTGCCCGAAGTGCGGCGGGGCAGCAGAGCGTGAAACCGATACGATGCCGCAGTGGGCAGGTTCTTCATGGTATTTCCTGCGGTATATTGATCCGGATAATAACAAAGAATTTGCAGCAAAAGAAGCACTGGATTACTGGATGCCAGTAGATTGGTATAACGGCGGTATGGAGCATACAACGCTGCATTTGCTGTATTCCAGATTTTGGCACAAGTTCCTCTATGATCAAGGCCTTGTACCCTGTGATGAACCTTACAAAAAACGGACTTCGCATGGTATGATATTAGGGGAAAACGGCGAAAAGATGTCGAAATCAAGAGGAAACGTTGTAAATCCGGATGATGTGGTAGACGAGTTCGGCGCAGATACTCTCCGCACCTATGAAATGTTTATCGGTGCGTTTGACCTTAGCGCAGCATGGAGCATGGAAGGCGTAAAAGGCTGCCGCCGTTTCCTTGATCGTGTATGGAAATTACAGGATATGTTAATTGAAGGGGAAAGCTACCGTACAGAACTGGAAACGAAAATCCACCAGACTATAAAAAAGGTATCTAATGACTTTGAAGGGTTGAAATTCAATACTGCAATCGCTGCAATGATGGCGCTTGTCAATGAATTTTATAAGGCAAACAGCGTAAATAAAGCAGAATACGCAACCTTGCTGTTACTGCTCAATCCCGTAGCGCCGCATATGACAGAGGAACTTTGGGAGATGATCTACTCGAATGGCAGAATCTATCAGCAGAGCTGGCCGGAATATGACGAGGCAAAAACCATAGAATCTATGGTAGAAATCGCTGTACAGATTAACGGTAAAGTAAAAGCGACTGTAAAGGTTGCTCTTGACGAGGATGAAGCATCCGTAAAAGAGAAAGCCCACGCAATCCCCACAATCGCCGACCTGACAGCAGGAAAGAATATTGTGAAAGAAATTTATGTTAAGGGTAGGATCTTGAATATTGTTGCGAAGTAAGACAAATACACTTTAAACAAGGGCTGTCACATTGAGATTGTGACAGCCCTTAAAGTTTATGGATCATTGATGTTTTGTTACAATTCACACTCATGCCAGTTTTTATTAGCTTATAAGTTATTGAGGTGTGAATTATAACAGATTTTGCACA
>CBCOYO010000072.1:0-17713 GCA_965114465.1 uncultured Lachnospiraceae bacterium | reverse complement strand
GTCACAGGCAGCCTGTCCAGCAGGAAGATCGTTCCTGTCACAACTATGGATAAAATTGCGGCAATGTCAAACAATCCGACACCGCATATAATTCCGACTGCCAGCGCCCAAAACATAAAAACCAGATCGAGCGGATCTTTTACCGCATTTCGGAAACGCACGATTGAAAGCGCTCCTACCATTCCGAGAGAAACAACAATACTGGACTGGATAGCAATAATAATTGCAGCCGTAATCAAAGCAATTGCTGAGAGTGATATATTATAATTTTTATTGTAGAAATTCTTTCGGGTAATAATCCGATAGATAAAGAAAATATACAATGCAAACAGCAGTGTGACAGCAAATATAGTTACAGTTTGTAAAACCGAAAGATTAGCCATATTAACAGTGTTTATAAATGATTTTTTAAAGATATCGTCAAAGCTCATAATAAACCTCCTCCGAAATGATACCTTCTGCACATATAGTATTTAGAATATGTTGTCTGACGAAGTTTTTCTGTTTGTACTAGTGAATATATAAAATCTGGTATAAGTTCGTCAAATTTTACTTCCAGTAAGTGCTGATTGAATGGCATAATAGGATGTGCTACAATCCGTTGTTTGGTGAAATCTTCTACAAAAACGCCTGTCCTTATGTTCTGGTCAAATGTGACTCTGACATTTCCGTCGCTGTATACGTAAGGGGAGCGATCATATTCTGTAATAATTGCGGGCTTTAAAAATTTTGTATGCTGCCACAGGCAGAATTTCCTGTAAACTTCTGAATCGAGGGCATCTATTCTAAGGGGGATGCCTTGTATCATTTGCAGACACAGATTTTCATCAATGCGGCAGGAAACTTTTTTGGTCTTGCCATTTTCCTTGCGCTTTAGTTCCAGCCGAATGTAGGAGAGGTCAGCATTATAGATTCGTATCCGAAATTTTTCTCTTGGATTATTTCCGTTGATATTGTCATACAGGCAGCTATCGGAATAGTCGTCAAAATATAGACTCCTAATCACATATTCCCCGTTTCTGCCTGCATTTTTGTCCGGCTGCATAATTCCACTTATGCTGTTTCTTATTGTTTCGATCTGCTGACGCGTGCAGAGATATTTGTATTCGTGTCTAAACTCAGTCATCTTGCAGCACCTCCCATTCGCTTTTTAGAAAATCAAGGCGCTTATCAATAAAGTCGGTGAGTTCCAGCACTTTGGCGTTGTATAGGATTTGTTTTTCATCAATCGTTGCTGCCTGTGGGAAAGTGTTCCAACGTATCATATTGCAGTTATTTGAGTTACAAATATTGTTGCTGTACTCAAAGAACATTTTTTTGCAATTATTTTTTAAGTGCGGTTCTAGTTCCTTAAAAAATATTGCTGCAACTGTTTTTCTAAAGTCCTTGTGCTGATACAGGGCATACCAAATGTCGGATTCTTTTTCCTGTACAGCGGCATACAGCCCTTTTGGATCATTTAGATTAATGCCATCTTCGGTGATCCCTGATGCGGCGATCGATTTGTCATAATCCCAGCAAGGGCCAGCATAGAATTTGCTGCTGATGCTGTTATCGTATTTATAGATGTATTGACTGGTAAAGGAGGCATCCAGATTTTTAACAAGTTCTTCGAGCAGATATTTCCGTGCAAAGGAATCCATGTCAATATATTCATAGTACATTTTCCCAGTGTACGGGCTTGCTCCGTCTGCGGAAAATACAGCATCCTCAAAGTCTTGATACAGCCCTGCTATATAGGATACTTGGTTATAAGAGGCATATTTGGGACTTGCAAAAACAACGGGCTGCATTCTGGATGTAAGAAAACCGCTGGCTTCCAACCCATATCTGTCGCTTGTTTCAAGCTCCAGCAGATAACCGCCTGATATGTCCTCGGGCTCTTTTTCGATGCAGTATCCTTTTGTGCTAAAAAGCCGCCCTTGCTGTTCCATAAAAAAATCTGTATCTGCCAGATTACAGTTCTTGTTTAAGGACGCGACCTCTTTTTCGAGGTTTCTAATATTGACTCGGTTTTTGCCAATTTCGACCTTTTCGGATAACAGATAATTGCCAATGAAATTGCCATTAATATACACATCAACATACTGGAATTTTGGCGTGTAGGGAAGTTTGAGCAGCTCTGCAATGGAAAAGGCGGATGCATTTCTGACCAGCGTATCGTCAAAGGCATTTGCGATTAGAAGCCATTTTTTTGCTTTCCCCATTTCAAATAAATCCGTACTTTTGTTTAGACTTATCGTATAGGACTTTTTATCGGTCTTTTCAAAAGAAGAATTTCCGCGGCAATGGATTTCATCTATAATTCCTTCAAAATAGCTGCGTCCACGGCTGTCCATAATCAATATTTTTCCAGATTCCGACAGTTGTTTTGACGAATGGATTGATTCAACCGAACCAGATTGTGTCTGCACAAACAAGGAGGGGATACTTGATGTATACCACACTGTCAAAGTATACGTTGTATTATTATTTTCTTCTGTTGTAAGACTGTGCGTTCCCTGAGCCAAGCAATATTTGCTGCCGTTGGTGATTTTTTTTCCATCAATAGTAAGGTATGGGATTCCACCAAAGGTCAAACGCATTTTTTGATTTTTGAAGGCATTCGGAACGAAAAGGCAGTAAGTGTTGTCTGCCTCGTTTTTCCACCAGTTGATGCAGAGATTGTCAGTGATCCAAAGCGAAAGTTCAAATTCGCCATTATGGATGGGAATAGAAGATTCATTCGCTGTATAACTCCATTTCACAATACCGACAGCAAGAACTGTCATGAATAACAGCATTGTAATTCTTGTAAAATCCTTTTGATTTCTTCTCATTTTTAATTCTTTCATTTAGGTTTAGATTTACTCGTTTAGAGCATACGGGGTTTTTAAGCGATCTACGGTTGATTTTGGCATGGTTTGGGGCGTTCTGGCTGAGGATCAGACCGATATGCCTGCATTGTAATCATTCCAAGTTGATAATAAATGTCAAAAAGTGTACTTTTTGATAATCTCTCAATTGAACCGAATTATAATCTGTCGAAACAGCTTACACTATTTCGCAAGTAAAATCGCTTTCCAAGTGATTTTGCAAGTTGCGAATGCGCCAAAATGTGACTTTGGCATAGTTTGTGTATATCAGGCATAACGGTGAGAATGAAGGCTGAACTGTATTACAATTCACACCAACGCCAGATCTTGCACCAGTTTACGAACATTCGGTGTGAATTGCAACAATTGATGCACACAAAATGCTAAAGTAAAAAAGCAAAAGCTTTTAGCATTTTGGCGCATGATTCCCACTACTTTGGCGTGGGTGTGAAAGTAACTGAACTGTTATAAAATTGTAAAATTTGTCAAAAAATACTTGCAAACGGTCAGGTTTTTATGTACAATAACTTTGTTGCTGCGGCTATCAAAAAGTACACTTTTTGATAGTTATAACACTATCTTCAATTCTTATTACTGTTCAAAAGCAGCCTGTATTCCCGTAATTTGCGGTAAAAAGTCGCTTCACTTATATTGCACTGTTTTAGAACTTCGGAAAGCGTCAGTTTCTTTTGCTCCCAAGCCTTAACGATTTTACTAAAATCATTCGGTACTGACTTCTCAGGTCTGCCGAACTTTATACCTTTTGCTTTTGCGGCGGCAATTCCTTCTGCCTGTCGTTTCCTAATGTTCTCACGTTCACTCTGTGCTACAAAAGATAGGATTTGCAGAACAAGGTCTGCGATAAACGTTCCCATTAGGTCTTTGCCGTTGCGAGTATCAAGCAAAGGCATATCCAATACGCAGATATCAATGCCGATTTCTTTGGTAAGGACACGCCACTGCGTTTGTATTTCCTCGTAATTGCGCCCTAAACGGTCAATGCTTAAAACATACAGCAAATCTCCTGCTTTCAGCTTCTTCACCAGTTTTTTATAATTGGGGCGGTCAAAATCTTTGCCTGACTGTTTGTCCATAAAAATATTCCTTTCAAGTACAGCCGCTTCATGCAGAGCAACCATCTGGCGTCCCTCGTTTTGATCCATGCTGGACACCCGTGCATAACCATAAATATTCATATTGTTTTCCTCCATTTTTCGAAATAATTATAAAAAGAAGAACAGGGACATTTTACTGTTCCTGCTCTCATCTCATCCTTTTATCTTTTTTCTTGCCTGATGAATTCGCCCGCCTCCTTTTTTTTATCCTCTGCTTTTTTGCATTAGCCTGTTCACGCTT
The DNA here is from genome assembly GCA_965114465.1 of uncultured Lachnospiraceae bacterium. Taxonomy (GTDB): domain Bacteria; phylum Bacillota; class Clostridia; order Lachnospirales; family Lachnospiraceae; genus COE1. Next base: position 13,502 of record CBCOYO010000072.1, on the reverse strand, counting down.
TATTTTTTCGGTGCAACAGATAGACAAAAAAGGGAGAAAGAACTCATCCCGCTAAAAATTTGTTCTTTCTCCCTTAGAAACTGTAAATAAAGAACACTGCCAGACTGTGTCGGATATTTCTTCGAGGAGGTATGCAAAAACGTAGGCGCAGCGGGCTGCGGCGAGGCGTTTTGATATGCATAATCGGAGAAATAGACAAGCAGGATGGTAAAATTATTTGTATACAGTTTCTTACTCAAAGCGCATCAGTATTTTGGGACTGATTATATCCTAAACGTGAGGATCTGGCGCATTTGATACTATTATGATAAGAGAAATATCGCAGTTTTGCAAGTTGATTTGTATTAAATTTTACTCTGTATGTAACAGTTCGTTACTTTTCACACCCACGCCAAAGTAGTGGGAACAGTTCAGATAACCCATTGAACTGTTACGTATCTAGCCATTGGAAATCGCTTCGCGATGGGCTGGATACCTCCAACCACTACATTTTATTACGTGGCTGTCGCATTAAGACAAACGGATACAAGATAGTCTAACACTGTGCTAAGATTTATACCATATTTAGTATTATCAAAGCTTATTGCGACAGCCCCTAGCTGAACTGTTACCTCTGTATTCCTTTTTGAACTGAACTCTCGAAGACATATCCTGCGCAATATTGTTATACTACATAACACCGGAATTTATTGTACGATACTGGTTAAATGTATATGGCTGGCGTTATGTAGTCAGGTTACTTGGAAATTTTAACTGTTATACTCGTGAACGGATTTAATTGCCACTTACTACACCAGCATTGTAGAAGCGTTCACTCGTTATACATTTAGATTGGCAATTGTTTTTGTTCATGAGTATACGTAGTATATATTATTTATTTACAATTCCTAAGAATGCCGAAACGAGAGTCGATATTATAGGTTGTCGCATTAAAGAAAATATATACAAGATAGTCTAATATCTTGTTACGATTTATACTATACGCATGAGCGATTAGATTTTCCTTTCTGCGCAGCACGTTTTGCCCGCTTATACAATATGGGCTGTGCAGAAATTGAAAAATCTTAACAGTCGTCAGTATATAGCTTCTTTGGAAATAAGAGATTATCACAAACAAAGACAAACCTTGATAAATTCCGTAACAGTTCAGATAACCCATTGAACTGTTATTAAATTCAAAAACTTTATACCACAAGTATAATGACATTTGCACATAAATATGTTATAGTAATCTATAACAAAGAAATCTATGTAAGCATATGCATCGCATCATAAATACAATTATAAAGCATATTCTTAAATAGGAAGGAACAGTAGTGTGAAAAATACTTTTAAGGCAGCAAAAGACACTGCCTAAGAAGTATTAAGTTGTTACAACTCACACCAACGCCAGATTTTGCAACAATTTACGAGCATTCGGTGTGAATTGCAACAATTGATGCACACAAAACGCTAAAGTGCAAGCATTTTGGCGCATGATTCCCACTACTTTGGCATGGGTGTGAAAAGTAACATTAAGTTTCACACAGGAAAAACGCGAAGGACAGCGTTTTTGATATCTATTTGAGCCGCTAAAGCGGCATGGAGATTAATATGAGAAACAATATTTTCGCCGTCTATGCGAATTATACTAATAGTGAACATATAGAAATAAGCAGTCAAGAAGCGCTGTCTAGGTATCTAGATCAGAGCTTCTCTTTTGTGCATTCCTATAAGGTAAGAAAAAGGCGAAAAAACCATATGAAATAGAAGGGAAAGGCATATTGTTTCGATAATAAAGCTGCCCGATGTAAAACGCAAATATGGAATTTTACAAACCGCTTATCTTATATGGATATAGCGGTTTTTTTATGCACACAGGTACTCAAAGGAAGATTGAGGCTGTCGCATTAAGACAAACGAATACAAGATATTCTAACTCTGTGCTAAGATATATACCATATCTGGTAGCATCACAGCTTATTGCGACAGCCCCGAGTGCCCGGCACGCGAGTAGGAGAGAAGGTTATTCCCCTACTCGATTACACAGCCCCATGCAGAAGAAAAATGCCGCAGAAGCGGCGCACAGGTTGCGTAGCGATTAGGGAAGAAGGTGTTCTATTCGATTGTGATTGTGTCAAATCCAGAAAGGAGAAGAAAATGGAACAATTTGAGATCAAGGGAAAAGTAAATACAGCACTTTGTTATGCAAGGGTTGTGGAGCAGGAAGCGATTGAACAGATTCGTCGAATGTGTGATTATGAATTTACAAACGGCAGTCGGATTCGCATTATGCCGGATGTTCATTCTGGAAAAGGCTGTACAATCGGTACTACAATGACAATTATTGATAAAGCAGTTCCCAATATTGTAGGGGTGGATATTGGCTGCGGTATGTATACAGTTAAGCTTGGAAACGCAGAAATTGATTTTGCAAAGCTTGATGAAGCAGCGCATTATGTGCCATCTGGTATGCATGTTTGGGAGGGCAGGCAAGAGCGGTTTGATCTGCAAAGCCTGCGTTGTTACAGAAGCTTGAAAAATACAAAATGGCTGGAGCGCAGTCTAGGGACGCTGGGCGGCGGAAATCATTTTATAGAGGTAGAGGAAGCGTCAGATAAAACGAAATATCTTGTAATTCATTCTGGCAGCCGTAATCTTGGAAAGCAGGTTGCGGAACTGTATCAGCAGTTAGCGGTCGACTTAAATAAAGGAAAGGAAACATATTTTCAGGAGCGTGAGGAAATTATCCGCACCTACAAGGAGCAGGGCAGGCGAAAAGAGATACAGGAGGCATTAGCGGCAATTTCATGGCAGAAACGAGAGGCAACAATACCAGAGGACTTGTGTTTTTTATATGGCATTTATCTTGACGATTATCTGCATGATGTGGAAATCTGTCAAGCATTTGCAAGGCGCAATCGAGAGAAAATTGCCGAAGTGCTGCTTGCGCGGACGGGGCTTGCAGGCGGGGAAGCATTTCATACGATTCACAATTATATTGATACCAATGAAATGATTCTGCGAAAAGGTGCAATTGCCGCACACAAGGGAGAGAAGGTATTGATTCCAATTAATATGAAAGATGGCAGCGTTCTTGCAGTCGGAAAAGGAAATCCAGAGTGGAACGATTCCGCACCACATGGCGCAGGGCGTTTGATGTCAAGAACGAAAGCAAAAGAAACATTAAATATAGAGGAATACAAACATGTAATGGAAGGTGTTTACACAACTTCTGTTAGCGAGGAAACACTGGATGAAGCACCAATGGCATATAAATCCCTAGAGGACATTATTGATGTGATTCAAGAAACAGTTGATGTAATTGATATTATGAAGCCAATTTATAATTTTAAGGCAGCGGATTAATTTATACTGCGCCAGCCACACGTTGTAAAGCGGCAATTTACCTTTGTGTGGCTGTGTGTATATTGTTATACCTAGCATCAGTCATTTCACGCTTGGCATAACAAAACATTCGCAGCTTGTTTTGTTTGTGCATTGGAGAGGAATGGTAAAAATATGAAACGGAAAATTCCAACAATCAATATGGTAAAAACAGGTCAGAATATTTTGCATTTGCGAGAGCAGGCAGGCTTGTCTGTTAAGGAATTACAGGAAATATTTGGTTTTGCAACACCACAGGCAATCTACAAATGGCAGCGTGGAACAGCAATGCCAACCGTCGATAACTTAGTGGTTCTTGCAGCAGTATTTAATGTACCTTTAGATAATATTTTAGTAGTAGAGGAAACTGTGCAAGTACAAATTTTAAGCGCATAAGAACAGATTAGAAACTTATTCATAGTCGAAATGGGGCTGTCGCATTAAGGAAAACGGATATTAGTAGACCATTTTTTAATTCCTCATATACCAAGCACTCGCTATTTGCATCATTGCCGCGTTGTCGTCAGTCAATGATGCCACCGCATTGCTTCCTTCCTATGCCTTGCACTGATACAAATATCAAGCACTTTGTATACGAGGATTAAGAAAACAATGTACCGGATAGCGTAATGCTGTGCTGTGATTTATACGATATCTTGTATAATCAAAGTGTATTGCGACAGCCCTATTTACGACTCGATATAGTAAATTATAAAAGCATTCGCGTTATGCCGCAGATTTTAGTTCTCCCTACTGCAAACGGAAATGAACTTCCCAATTACCTTTTATCAGTCCATCCGAAATATGAAAAATTCCATACAATTGCGCGCTGTCTAGGGTTTCTTTATCCACGCAGAACCAATGTTCAGAAAAGGAAAGTGTTTTTCCGTCAACCTGTTCCTGCCAGCCTACAGAATAATCTTCGTGATGTTCTGTACCATCTTGATACACTAAAAATGGCTGTAAGTGCCTGTCAGCATTATCAAAAGTCCCATTGCAGACTTGTAAGCGCAGTACGCCATCCATATATGCTGTGCCGAGAATCGTAAGATTATCCGCTAAGCTGGTATTGTCGGGAACTGCCAATTGTGTCTGCGGATTTGAAGCTTCAATATTAGAAGTATCGTTTTGGGTATATGCAGATAAATCAAGTACCTTGCAATTCGGTAAGTTAAAATCTTCAGTGTCCGCGCTCACAAAAAAGCTAGAAAAAGTACCTTTATCATCAATCCCGCCGAGCCCATTTAGTGATACTTCTTTTGTGTTTGGATTGCTTATCATAGTTTCCAGCGAAATCGTGTGCTTTTCTGAAAAACATCTTGTGAGCAGTCGATGAAGCGAAAATGTCAGGCGGCTTTTGTCAAAATGGTCGTCTGTGCTGACTGATATTTGAAAATATGCCTTACCCTCGTCAGCACGATATTCAAGGAATCTGCACCCACCGATATTGCTTGAGGCGCTGTTGCTGGAAAGGGTGTAATTGTCGAATAAATCAACTTTTTCGTAAATACGGTTTTGTGCGTCAGAAACGGACAGGATAATTTCGGCATCCTGATTATCGACGTTTACAGCCTCAACTTTTACTGTAATATCTTGATCGGTGCATTGGGCTGTGTCGGGCAGAATCATCTGTGACAGTTCTGGTGCATATCGATCCAGTATATTGTAGATGGTAGGAATATTTTTTGCCATTACAGGCATGGTAATACCGATGATACAGACAGCCATTGCCGTAGCAACAGCCGGTCGAAGCCAAGCCGTTCGCTTTTGTCTTTGCCTGCGTATAGTGAATCGCTGGTGGATTTTCTCCATATAATGTTCCTCTGGTACAATATGATTGTATGCGTTTTGATAATCTTCTTTAAACATTGAAATTCCTCCTAAAATATTGCAAATACAGCTTTTTCACTGTTTCATTATAAATGCAATGTTGCGCTAACTTTTTAAGAAAAAGTCAGGTGTCATTTTAATTTGACCACGTTTCACGATAAATGCAAAGTTGTACTAACTTTTTAAGAAAAAGTCAGGTGTCATTTTAATTTGACTGCGTTTCACGATAAATGCAAAGCTGCGTTAACTTTTTACGTGCACGGGTAAGCTGTGTTCTGACAGTAGAGGCTTTTTTATGTAAAAGTTTCGCAATTTCCTCCACAGAAAGTTCCTCATAATAAAATAAATGAATAACAATTCTATATTTTTGCGGAAGCTTTTTCACGGATTCAATAATTCCCGTTTCAGGTGGATTTTCAGCGGGCATATTTGCAATGTCAGCCTCATCAAGCTGCGTAAATTTTTGTTTCCATGCAGTTTTCCACAAATTTTTACATAAATTAATTGTTACTCTTAGAAACCACGCTTTCTCGTGCTCTGCACTCTCAAATAAGGGTTTCTTGCACAGATAACGGACAAATACTTCTTGGTGGATATCCTCGGCATCATATTTATTTTTTACTAAAGAAAATGCAAGACGGTATACCATATCGGAGTATCTTTGAATAACCGTGAAATCATCTGCACACAATGATTCCTGTTTCATGTTCTCACCTTCCTTTCATTGTGAATACAACTAAGAACATGAAAAAGCTACAAGAATTTCAAATATTTATTTTATATTGAACGGGGCTGTCGCTATAAGTTTTGATGATACCAGATACGATATAAATCTTAGCACAATGTTACACTATCTTGTATACGTATGTCTTAATGCGGCAGCCCCGTAGCAGCACGCCGCAAAGCGGCAATTTTTATTTGTGCGGCTGTGTGCATATTGCTTTACTTAGCACCAGTCTTTTCAATGCTAAGTATAGCTGCGATTTTTTTCATATAAATAAGTGCGAATCAAAATCGGATTTCCGGCGGAATCGTGTTTGTAACATTGGTTTTCCAGCATTCGCAGGCGTTGAAATCCAATGCGTTCCAAAAGTTTCCAAGACGCTGTATTTTGTATGTCACAATCTGCATAAACAGCACAAATATCGGTGGTTTCAAATAAATGCTGGACAAGTGCCTGTGCAGCTTCCGTGGCGTAACCGTTTCCACAGTAATCCGGATGAAAGTCATAATCAATACAGTGGTGTCCTTCGTTGTCTACCCAATAGCCAATACTTCCGATAACGGTTTTATCTGATTTTCGCTCCGCAACAAGGCGGTTGTTCAATGGTATCCATTCGCTAAGAAGGTCGGCAATCTGCGCATCCGTCATAGGATAAAAATCCTCGTAGCGGCTAACCTCCTCATTTGAAAAGTAAGCCCGAATATCTGCAAAATCGCCTGTTTGATAGTTTCTTAAAATCAATCGTTTGGTTTCTATAAAAATCATTTTGGTTTTGCTCCTTTCTTTATATCACCAGATGCTGTTCTGTAAAGAACACCATCCCACAACAAAATCTAATAAATCTGCGGCAAAATCACAAGAAGGACTGTCGTCTAAACGTAATAATATTTCTTGGCTTTTATTAAGATTCATTTCAATCCCCGATCTGCTGTTTGTAGATGAATAATCAATGTTTTAAACGCTTTAAGTATATCACAAAACATTAGAAATAAAAATGTATTAGTACAGAAAGGAAAATCTTAGCGATCGCGAATATATATTGTTTAACCGTTAAAATTTCCGAGTAACCTGACTACATAACGCCAGCCATATACGTTTAACCAATGCAGAACGGTAAATTCTGGTGTTATGTAGTATAAATAGAAGAGTGAAAGAATTTGACAAAACTTTCACAATTTGATTGTGCCTTGGAAGGGAATTGCAGAAAATATGTTAGTGATACAAATGCATAGGAACTTTCTATATTTCACAAAATAAACACATTTAATTTAAGCTTCAGTTAAGCTTTACATCTTATACTTAGGAAAAGTTAAGAAATAACTTTTAAATAGTACGCAGGATTTTTCTTCGAGAGTGGTGCTATCGGAGAAAAAGATAAGAAATACTAAAAGTAATTTTTTAATAGTTCCTTAAAACATAGTCAAGTAAATCGTAAGACTTCACTAAATTAATTGCTTAACACGTGTTGATGCACCCAGGGGGTATTATTATGGAATATCAGTCAGTATTCAAGCGGTATGAAATGAAATATATGATGACAAGGCAGCAGAAAAAAACAATACTTGAAGCAATGCTGCAGCATATGAGTTTAGACAAATTTGGACACACGACAATCAGGAACATATATTTTGATACAGATAATTACAGGTTGGTGTGTCGTTCCCTAGAAAAGCCTATTTATAAGGAAAAACTTCGTATTAGAAGCTACAAGAAGGTATCGGCGCAGGATAATGTTTACATAGAACTCAAGAAAAAGTATGATAACGTTGTATATAAGCGTCGTGAAGCTTTGTCACAGATGGAAGCATTGGAATGGATTGTGAAGGATACGCCATTTCCTTATGACACACAGATAGGAAAGGAAATTGATTATTTCTTTGCATATTATAAAACGCTAAAGCCAAAAGTGTTTTTATCCTATGAAAGAGAAGCGTTTTATGCGCACGATGGCAGTGATTTCAGAGTTACCTTTGACGAGAATATTCTCGCAAGGCAGGAGGAACTTTCGCTCTCAAAAGAAGTATGGGGCGAAAGGCTGATTGATGAGGATCTGGTGCTGATGGAAGTTAAAACTTCTGGAGGAATACCGCTTTGGATGGTAAAAGCATTGTCACAGGAAAAAATTTATAAGACATCGTTTTCAAAATATGGAACAGCATACCAAAAACTAATCTGTGGGAAAGAAACGGAAAATCAAAGGAAGATATGTATTGCGTAGTAAATATTAATACTAGAAAACGTTAAGATTTTCCAATTTCTACACAATCCATCTTACATAAGCGGGCAATATGTGTTGTGTAGAAAGGGTAACAGTTCAGGTAGGGGTTGTCGCAATAAGCTTTGATTATACCAAATATGGTATAAATCTTAGCACAATGCTACACTATATTGTATCTGTTTGTCTTAATACGACATCCCTGTAATAAAATGTAGTGGTTGGAGGTATCCAGCCCATCGCGAAGCGATTTCCAATGGCTGGATACATAACAGTTCAATGGGTTATCTGAATTGTTACTAGAAAATCTAATCGTTTTTGAGGATAATAGAAATAGGAAAGGAACTCTTCAATATGTTAGAATCAATTTTTAAAGGATTATTTGATGCAGAATCTGCAAGTACAATTGCAATATCAGATTTTATGATTTGTGTTATTAGCTCACTTATTATTGGATTTATAATAGCAGTAGTATATATGTATAAAAGTACATACTCAAAAAGTTTTATTGTCACATTAGCGATGCTGCCCGCAGTTGTGTGCGTGGTGATTATGATGGTAAATGGAAATGTAGGTGCAGGTGTTGCAGTGGCAGGAGCTTTTAGCCTTGTGCGGTTTCGTTCTGTGCCGGGAACAGCGAAAGAAATCGGCGTGTTGTTTTTGGCGATGGGAACAGGTCTTATAACAGGTATGGGATACATTGCATTTGCAGTATTATTTGTTGTTATTATGGGGCTTGTGAATGTGCTTTATACGATGATTGATTTTGGTGAAAAGAAACAATGCTTACTAGATAAGACGATGCACATTACAATACCGGAAGACTTGGATTACACTGAAGTATTTGATGATATTTTTGAAAAATTTACGCAAAAGAACACGCTTGTTAATGTAAAAACTACAAATATGGGAAGCTTATTTAAACTTACCTATAATATTACCTTAAAAGAAGAAAATATAGAAAAAGCATTGATTGACGAGGTGCGCTGTCGAAATGGAAACCTTGAAATAACAATGTCGATTCAGGAAACTGCGGTGACAGCGGAACTATAAGGTTATACGAAACATTGAAAAGACTGACACTTAGGAACTGTTTAGAAATTATTTTTAAATAGTTTCTTAGCATAGCAATATGCATACAACTGCACGAAGGGAAATGGGGCTGTTGCGACAAGGTATTAGACTATCTTGTATAAAATTCCCTGAATGTGACAGTTCCTGCGGCTGGCGTAGTATATATTCTTAACAATTGGAGGTTTATAGAATTTATGAAGCGGATTCAATATAGAACGACAGTGTTAACTGTAATTTTATCGATCAGTGTGCTTTTTTCCGCGTGTGGAAATGCCACTAAAGCGGACGACAGCAATGCGGAGAATAATAATACGAAAATAGAAACGGAAAAAGATGACATAGATGTCATATCAACAAATGTGTCAGAAAGTGCATTTGTAGGCACGACAATAGATGCTTCAACCGCTTTTTCAAACCGCGATTTAAGTGGAGCATATGAAGTGTCAGATTGTGAAAAAATTACATTATCTGATGCAGGCAGTTCCTCTAATGCGAAGGGGGTAAGCATCGAAGGGAGTACGGTTACAATTACAAAGGAAGGGGATTATATTCTAAATGGTTCGCTTCGTGATGGCATGATTATTGTAGATGTGGATAAGACAGAAAAAGTACAGCTTGTATTAAATGGCGTGGATATTTGCAGTGCCAGTTCTGCTGCTATTTATATAAAGCAGGCTGATAAGGTATTTATTACTTTGGCAGATGACACAAAAAATAATCTTTCAAATGGCGGTGAATTTATTCCTATAGATGATAATAATATTGATGCAGTTATTTTTTCCAAAGAGGATTTGACTTTTAATGGCACAGGAAACCTTACAATCACATCGCCTGCGGGACATGGTGTAGTTTCAAAAGATGACCTTGTAGTAACGGGTGGCAATTATAATATCACGGCAAGTTCTCATGGGTTTGCAGGCAAGGATAGTGTTGCGGTTGCTGGCGGAAACTTTGACGTACAAGCGGGAAAGGATGGCATACATTCCGCAAATAATGATGACAGCGAAAAAGGCTGGGTGTATATTGAAAACGGTACATTTGCATTTAGCGTGGAAAGCGATGGGATTAGTGCTGTAAATGAAATTTTTATCGCAGATGGAGATATTGTAATTAATAAGTCTTATGAAGGACTAGAGGCAAGGATTATCAATATTACCGGCGGGAAAATCGCTGTAACCTCCGAGGATGACGGCTTAAATGCCACAGATAAAAGAAACACCAGTACTGCTAACGATATTCGTACAGAACCTTCAGAAGCTGAATTGCTCAATTTGAAAAGTGATAACGCTGGCGACCATGTTTTTAAACGTGGCGGCAAAATGGCAGGGGATACACAGCAGGATGCGAATATCAATATTTCAGGAGGCGTAATTAATATTAACGCTGAAGGCGATGGCATTGATTCCAATGGATATCTTACAGTGAGCGGTGGGGAGATATATGTGACAGGGCCGTCCAATGGTGGAAATGGGGCGCTGGATTATAGTATCGCGGCTTCCATAAGCGGTGGCGTTGTGGTAGCAGCAGGGCAAAGCGGCATGGCGCAAAATTTTGGTACGGATTCTACACAGTGCGCAATACTTATTAACCTTGACAAACAGCAAAAGGCAGGAACAGATATTGTACTTTTGGATAGCAATCGTACAGAATTGGTTGCATGGACAATGGAAAAAGCTTATAATTCAGTTGTGATTAGTTGCCCCAATATAGTGGAAGGCAGTTCTTATATAGTAAAGATGGGTGATACCGAAACAGAAGTTACTATGGAAGGAACGATTTATGGTGAAGGCGGCGGTTTTGGACAGCATGGAGGAAGACCAAACTTTAAAAATGGGCAGAAACCAGAAAGAGCACCAGATTTTGGAAACGGAGAAAACCCAGAAGGAGCACCAGATTTAGGAATTGGAGAAAGACCAGAAGGAGCACCAGACTTTGGAAACGGAGAAAGACCAGAAGGAGCACCAGATTTAGGAATTGGAGAAAGACCAGAAGGAGCACCAGACTTTGGAAACGGAGAAAACCCAGAGGGAGCACCAGACTTTGAAAATGGAGAAAAATCAGAATAGGAGGCGCATATGAGGCTGCTGCTTGCGGAGGATGAGGTTTCGCTTTCTAAGGCGATAACTGCCATATTAAAAAAGAATAATTATACGGTTGATACAGCATTTGACGGGATAGAAGCATTAGAATATTTAGAAACGAACGAATATGATGGTGTGATTCTTGATGTGATGATGCCACAGCTTGATGGCATCAGCGTACTCCAAAAGTTGCGGAAAATAGGAAATCATGTGCCGGTAATGCTTCTAACAGCGAAAGCAGAAGTTGATGATAAAGTGTTAGGGCTAGACAGCGGGGCAAACGATTATCTCACAAAACCGTTTGCGGCAAAGGAGCTGTTAGCGCGTATCCGTGCTATGACCAGGGGGAATACAGGGGCGGCACAGACAGATTCCAAGCTGCATCTTGGGAATGTTACGCTAGACTGTGCGACCTTTGCATTATCTTCTCCATTTGGAAGTTTTACGCTTGCCAATAAGGAGTTTCAGATGATAGAATTGTTAATGCGAAATCCAAAGCAAATATTTTCGGCAGAACAGTTTATGGATAGAATTTGGGGATTTGAGGCAAATGCAGAGAGCAATGTTGTCTGGACATATATATCGTATCTTCGGAAAAAATTAACAGCGTTGAGGGCAGATATAGAAATCAAAGCAAGACGCGGTGCAGGATATTCTCTTGAATTGCGAGAAAACGCATAGAAGTATTTTATGGGGGTGTCGCATTAAACTTTGATTATACAAGATATATCGTAAGACAAATGACAGTATTATATTATTTTGTATACCATTTCCATAATGCGACAGCCCTTACTAAGAAAAATGGGGTAGAAAAATGATAAAAAAATTAAGAACAAAATTTATCATTTTATCAATGGGTTCGCTTTTGCTGCTGCTGGGGATTATTGTGATTTCCAGCAATTTTTGGAATTATTTGGAGTTGGTGGCAAATGCGGATAGGGTGCTTGGTGTGCTTGCTGAGAAAATGCCAGAACCATTAGAAAAGAAATGGCTAAAAGATGGGGATGAACCACCACATATCCCGCCACAAGGCAGGGGATGGGGCAATCGGCATATGTCACCTGAAATTTTATACGAGTCACGATTTTTTATTGTAGATATTTCAGAAGATGGAGAATTATTAACTATTAATACAGAAAATATTGCAATGGTGGATCAAGAAGAGGCGGCACAATATGCTCAAATAGCCAGCAGGAAAAAAAGTGACAAGGGATTTGTCGGAGAATTTCGATATTTAAAAGTATATCGAGAAAATGACATACATGTCAAATTCTTGGACTGTGGAAGAAATCTTTCCTCTTTTCGAGGGACATTATTTACAAATTGTATGATTTCTTTTGCCGGATTTTTGTTAATATCTGTGTTTATTGTGCTATTTTCAAAGAAAATTGTTTTACCTGTATCAGAAAGTTATGAGAAACAGAAGCAATTTATCGCTGCGGCAGGACATGAGCTAAAAACGCCTGTTACAATCATTGATGCAGACGCGGAACTCCTTGCTATGGAAATCGGAGAGAATAATGAGTGGCTGCAAGATATCAGTATACAGACAAAGCGAATGACAGCGCTGACAAATGACCTTTTAAGCTTATCGCGCATGGATGAAGGCAGGCAGCAATTTACGATGATAGATTTCCCAATCTCAGATGTAGTGGAGGAAACGGTACAATCGTTTCAGATATTGGCAAAGAGCAAAGGAAGGCATATCCACACAGAAATTACACCTATGTTAACTTGCCACGGTGATGAGGGCAGCATTCGACAAATTGTCGGAATCCTCCTTGATAATGCCATTAAATATGCGAAAGAAAATAGAGAGAAATGCTGTGAGGATATTGTGCTGAAACTTGAAAAGAAGAACCACAATCTTGTATTGTCTGTAAGAAATTCTGCTGAACCTGTAAGTGAAGAGCAGCTAAAAAAGTTTTTTGATCGTTTTTATCGTACAGAACAGTCCAGAAATTCTGAAAAAGGCGGCTATGGATTAGGACTTTCGATAGCAAAGTCGATTGCGGAAGCGCATAAAGGCAAAATAACGGCTTTAGCACCAGATGCAGAAACGGTGCAGATAACGGTTACCCTGCCTAAACGATAGAATTATATGGCAAATTTTTTTACTTTTCACACCCAAAATGCTTGCACTTTGTAACGGTTCATGTAGGTCTGCGCATTTACTGCGCTGACCGTAATAAAATGTAGTGGTTGAAGGTAT
>CBCOYO010000071.1:3988-17768 GCA_965114465.1 uncultured Lachnospiraceae bacterium | reverse complement strand
TGGGTTAAAGAGCGGCGTGAACAGAATTGGAATTAGGTTGGAAAACTGAAATTTAACGGATTGGAGAATTATATGAGTAAATCTATTTTAGTGATTGATACGCCAAAGAATTGCGCAGACTGTCCATTGTTTTACAATGTATATACAGACATGACTTGCGTGGCAAGCGGAAGAACGATTGACTATCCGTTTCCAAGTATTATGATTCAGGATTGGTGTCCGCTTCGGGGGCTGCCAAAGAAAATAGCAAAAGAAGATAGATGGTTTGACAAAGAATATGCAATTGGATACAACGCTTGTATTGATGAAATTTTAAAATAGGACTAAAAAATCTAAAGGGAGAAAGAACATTGACGAAGGCAAATCTTGAACAATTAATTGACCTAAAAAAAGAAATAAAAGAAATTGAACAAAAGATAAGGCATGAAGGTATAAGTCCTTCGGACAATGTAGAACTGTTGGAAAAAAGAAAACAAATGGCAGCAGAACTGGAAAAAGAAATTACAAAATACATAAATTCTGTTGTTGATAGTCGGGTTAGGAGGATAATGCAATATAAATATGTGGACGGGTACAAATGGAGCAAGATCGCTAGGATAATGCATTATGATAGATCTTCCCCAGAAAAAATTGTAACACGATACTTAAATAAACATAAATGAGTTAAAGTTTTTACAGCAAGAATATAAGTGTCGCTTTTTTCTACATTTAATATGTTAATGTGGAAATAAGCAGATACTTTTGTGTTAACAAATTAGAATTACATTACAAAAAGGACACTGCTTGACAGTGTTCTTTTTACGTTAAAGGAGTAAGTCATGGCGAAAGAGTATGCAAAAACATTTTATAATTCCAAGGCATGGCAGCAGTGCAAGAACAGCTATATCCAACAGCGGATAGCGATTGATGGCGGAATGTGTGAGGAATGTCATACGAATCTTGGATACATAGTTCATCATAAAACAACATTAACAGAAAGCAATATCCATAATCTTGACATAACCTTAAACCATGAGAATCTAAAGTACGTATGCAAACCATGCCACGATAAATTTGACGGACACGGGGTAGGAAACAATAAAACAAAACCATTATTTTCTTTTGACGCAGACGGTCAACCAGTTTCATTGCGGGAGATAGACTCCCCCCCTAAATTCAGATTGAAAAAGCAGGCTGGCAGACCGACGAAGGGCTCTCTCTCTGCGTACAAGGCATTATAAGGGGGGTGTGGTATCTATGATTTCGGATGAGGAACTGATCAAGGAAGAAATTCGCAGAGAGGCAGAATATGACAGCGTTTCCAAGTATTTGGAAAAACAAAAGCAGATTAAGAAAGAGGTCAGCAGACTAAGAAAATTGTTTAAGGAAATTGATGAAAATAAAAAGAAACTGGTGCTGACAACAATTGATGATGTAGCTTTTTTAACAGTTGCAATGCAGGATTTGCGGGAGAACATTATCAGGGACGGAACAACAGTAGAATATAAGAACGGTGAGAACCAGTACGGAACAAAACAAAGTCCGGATGCGCAGCTATACCTTGCGATGTCGCAAAAGCAGACACAGGCAATGAAGATATTACTTGACTGTATGCCAAAATCACAGATTATGCCAAAGAGTGATGGCTTTGATGAATTTTTAGGAGAACGGAATGGCTAGGAGAAAATACGCCGTCAGTTATAACCCTATTTTGGAGTATTGGAAGAAAATAGAACAGGGTGAAATACCCGTATCCAGTAAAATCCGCAGATGGTATCAATATTTAGCAGACAGGGTGCATAATCCCACGAAACAGATGGCATACAATGCGGCAAGGGCAAACCACATTATAGAATTTGCCGAAAGCTTTTGCTGTTTGTCTAAGGGTAACGGAGCAGGTAAACCAGTAGTGCTGGAATTATGGGAAAAGGCGCATCTGGCAGCAGTATTTGGTTTTGTAGATGAGCAGGGATACAGAACCTGCCACGAATCCCTGTTTATCGTAGGGAAGAAGAATGGAAAATCCCTCCTTGCTTCTGTGGTTGGTCTTTATATGCTGATAGGGGACGGAGAAAAAGGACCAGAAGTATACAGTGCAGCGACCAAAAGAGATCAGGCGAAAATAATATGGCAGGAAAGTACACGCATGATAAAAAAATCAAGGGTTCTGGCAAAGCGTTTGAAATGCAGGGTAGGAGATATTTCAAGCGAAGAATTTAACAATGGTGTATTTAAACCGCTGGCAAGTGATTCTGACAGTTTGGATGGAATGAATATTCATTGTGCGTTGCTGGATGAGATTCATCAGTGGAAAAACGGCAAGGCGCTTTACGATATCTTAGCAGATGGTGTATCCGCACGCAATCAGCCGCTTATTTATATCACATCAACAGCCGGAACTATCAGGGAGGATATCTATGACGCAAAATATGAAGAAGCAGCACATATTGTCAATGGATTGTTTGATGATAATGGATATAAAGATATTCATTTTTTCCCGTTTATCTATGAACTAGATGAACGAAAGGAATGGACGGATAAAGATAAATGGCTGAAAGCGAACCCGAATCTTGGAGTATCCAAAAAATGGGAGTATTTAGAAAATAAAGTAAACAAAGCACTTATCAATCCTGCGCTTGTAAAAAATCTTGTCTGCAAAGAATTTAATATTCGTGAAACATCTTCCGAAGCGTGGCTGACATTTGAACAGCTTAATAACACCGAACTATTTGATATAGCTTTGCTGAAACCACGTTATGGCATAGGAGGATGTGACCTGTCGAGCACTACGGATTTAACGAATGCAACAGTAATATTTATGGTTCAGGGGGACGAGCGGATTTATGTATTGCAGATGTACTGGCTTCCAGAAGATTTGTTGGAACGTAGGGTAAGAGAGGACAGAATACCATACGACTTATGGAAGGAACAGGGGCTTTTGCGGACCTGCCCCGGAAACAGGGTGCATTATAAATATGTCCGTGAGTGGTTTGAGGAAATACAGCAGGAAAAAGATATTTACCTGTATAAATGCGGTTATGATTCATGGTCAGCAACATATTTTGTTGAGGATATGAAAAATACGTTTGGATCGATTGTTATGGAACCTGTTATCCAAGGCAAGAAAACGCTGTCAAGCCCTATGAAGTCGCTGGGGGCTGACCTTGAAAAGAAAAAAGTGGTCTACAATAACAATCCTATATTGAAATGGTGCTTAGGCAATACATCCGTTGACATTGATAAAAATGATAATATTCAGCCGTGTAAAGGAAATATCGGCACCAGAAGAATTGACGGGCTTGCGGGTTTGCTGGATGCCTATGTTGTATTGGAAAATAATCTTGAGGAATATTTATCAATGATTTAGGAGTGGATATGAAACTATTTAGAAAAAGAGAGCCTACAAAAGAAAGTGAGAAAGCAGGACGCGATATACTGCAGATGGTAACAACATATGGGGAATCATATTATTCATGGAATGGGAAATTGTATGAAAGCGATATTGTAAGATCATGCCTTCGTCCGAAAGTAAAAGCGGCTGGAAAATTGGTAGGAAAACATATAAGGGATGACATAGGGGGGCTGAAAGTAAATCCGGATGCCAATATCAGATTTTTGTTAGCAGAACCCAATCCATTTATGACAGCGCAGCAGTTTCAAGAGAAAGTTGCAACGCAGTTATGTTTAAACAATAATGCATTTATATTGATTGTACGTGATGAAAATGGGAAACCCATGCAGTTATATCCTATCCCATGTGTGTTTTGCGAAACAGAATACAACGACGGAGAACTATTCCTAAAGTTTACATATAGAAACGGAAAAGGGCAAAAATTTCCATATTCTGAAATAATCCACTTGCGGCAAGATTTTAATGAAAACGATATTTTTGGAGAAAGTCCAGCAAAAGCATTAGCGCAGATGATGGAAGTTATCGGCACAATAGATCAAGGCATGATAAAAGCTATCAAAAACAGCGGGATTGTTAGATGGCTGTTGAAATTTACACAGTCCCTAAGACCGGAAGATATCAAAAAAAATGTAAAGGAATTTGTTGATAATTATTTAAGTGTTGAAAGTGAAACCTTCGGAGCAGCCGGAACAGACGCAAAAACCGAAGCGGTGCGGATAGAGCCTAAAGATTATGTTCCAAATGCCCTGCAGACGAAAGAAACCATAAACCGCATATATTCGTTTTTTAACACAAATGAAAATATTGTACAGTCAAAATGGACAGAAGATGAATGGAACGCGTATTTTGAAGCGGAAATTGAGCCGTTAGCCATTCAGCTTGGGCAAACATATTCGGTTCGTTTATTCAGCAGACGGGAACGCGGATGCAACAATAAAATCATTTTTGAAGCAAGCAATCTGCAATGTGCAAGCCTGTCAACAAAATTAAATTTAGTTCAAATGGTTGACCGAGGCTCTATGACGCCAAATGAATGGCGCGAAACAATGAATTTAGCACCAATTGAGGGCGGTGATAAACCAATAAGGCGGCTGGATACACAGGTTGTTGATATGGCAGAAGCTGTTATTAATAAAATGAATGCAGATAACTATATAGTAATGGCAGGAATTATCACGAATCTATTGAAATACGGCAAAGAAGGAGGTGAGGGTATTGACACATAAAATAAATATCAGAGGCGTTATGGTGCCGAATGATTATAAATGGTATTATGACTATTTTGGTATGGACTGCACCTGTCCTCAGGATATCCAAGGGGTGCTGGATCAGTTTTGCGATGGGGATGAAATCGAAGTATATGTTAATTCGCCGGGAGGCGTAATTGATGTAGGAAGCGAAATTTATACATTGCTGCGCGGACGTAAAGATAATGTGAAAATATTTATTGTTGGTGAAGCGTGTAGCGCAGCTTCCATAGCGGCTATGGCAGGCTATTCAGAAATGTCACCAACGGCGCTTATGATGGTTCATTGCGTATCTTCCGGCGTAAAAGGAAACCACCGTGATATGGAACATATGGGAGAAGTGTTAAGAACAGCCGATAAGGCGTTGTGCACAGCTTATATGGCGAAAGCAGGAATGACAGAAGCAGATGCGCTTGAAATGATGGAACATGAAACATGGTTGACAGCAGAGCAGGCACAGGAAAGAGGACTGATTGATAAAATAATGTTTCAGGAAGAACCGAAACAGGAAGCAGTGATTACAGCGGGACCATTATTTAGCCTTCCGACACAGGAACAGATGGAAAAAGTAAAAAATATGGCAGAAGGCAGCATACATCAAAAAAAAGAAAATGCTGCGTTAATGCAGGCAAAGCTAAATTTATTAAAATTGGAGGGAAACACACATGAACAAAAAACAATATGAAGCAATGAGAAGAAAGCTGATGGCAGAAGCACAGGCATTTATTGATGCTGGTGACGCGGAACAGGCACAGGCAAAAATTGATGAAGTAACAGCCCTTGATCAAAAATGGGATGCGATTGCACAGGCAGCAGCGAATTTCAATGCGTTAAACACAGAGCCGCAGACAAAAAATCCAATTATAGATTTGGAAGGCGAACTGGATACCGGAGAAACACCAAAAAATAAGAATATTTTGGATATGTGGGAATCCAAAGAATATTTGAATGCATGGGGCAAGCAGTTACAAGGCAAGCCTTTAGATAATGCAGAAGCAGAAACATACAAACTCGTAAATGAAGCGTATACACATACGACTAAAAATACAGGAATTGTTATCCCAAAGTCTGTAGCAGGTAAGATTTGGGAATTGGCAGGAGAAATGTATCCATATTTTGAGGATGTGCAGAAAACGTATGTAAACGGCATCTTGTCAGTGCCAATGGAAGATACCAGTTCGGATGCGGCGTGGTATGAGGAAGAAACCAAAACAGAAGATGGAAAGGAAACATTTAAGGAGTTTTTATTATCCGGTTGCGAACTTGCAAGGACAATAACAGTATCTTGGAAATTAAAAGAAATGGCAATGGACGACTTTATTCCATATATTCAGCGGAAAATGGCGAAGAAGATGGGGGCTGCGGCTGGGTATGGTGCGACACATGGAAAAGGAACGGCTACTGTGGGGAAACCAGAGCCTGTTGGGGTAGTGACTGCCCTTGAGAAAGAAAGCAATACGCCACAGATTATTACATATAAAGGTGTGCCTGAATTTGCAAATATGACCGCAGCAAGGGCATTGATTAAGAGCGGATACAGCGCAGGACTTAGGGTTTATGCAAACTCATCTACTATCTGGAACAAGATAGCGAATATTGTAGATGCTAACAAACGACCTATCTTTATGTCTGACCCAACGACAGGAGGATACAGAGTACTCGGCATGGAAGTAAAGGAAGATGATTCCATGCTGGATGGCGAAATATTGATATCTAACGCATTTGCCGGATACCATGCCAATATCAACAAAGAAATGACTATGATGTCAGAAGATCATGTTAAGGATCGGGAAACGGATTACTGCGGATATGCAATTATGGATGGCAATATCATTACAAACAAAGCGCACGCATTGTTAAAAGAAGTAGCACAGACAGAATCAAATCCGACAGAATAGTGACAGGATAAGGAGGGCGGCGTAATGGAACTGCTGGAACAGATAAAATTATCGCAGAGAATTTCCCACAATGCCCTTGATGATATCCTTTTGTCTGACATATATGCCGGAGCGGATGAGTTGTCAAGGGCAGGCGTAGAACCATACGAAACGGATGATACAGGACAGTATCTGACAGATGAGGACGGATACAGGATAATAAACAGCAAGCCGCTAATTAGAAAAGCAATTGAATTGTATGCCAAAGGCATGGAAGATTTTGAGGAAAAGGGCAGTACATATATGACATCTTTTGAGAAACTAAGGGATTCCATGTCGTTAAGTGGAGGGTACAATGCACAATGAAATGATTACCTTGGTGACTACGATTAAAAAGCGTAACAAACGTGGATTTGAAGAAGCTACAGAGGTTGTCAAAAAGGAAATTTTTGCAGGGATACGATCGGCGGGAGTAATAGCAAAGTATGAAGCAGAACGGGCAGGGATAAATGTTTCGGCTATATTTATGGTTGATACGGATTCATACAAAGCAGTCCTGTTTGATGGCAGGCGTCCGGATATGGTGGAATATAACGAAGAACAATATAAGATTTATGACGTGCGCAGGAAAGGTGTATACAAGAATTTAGAAATTGTATGCGTAAGGTGATATGATATGGCAGGTTTTGAGGTATATCATGATAAAACAGATTTTGATGCGTTGCTGGAAATGGATTTTGAAAGTTTTGCGGAGGAAGCGTTAAATGATGCTGCGCCTGTTTTGGAAACATCCATGAAATCAGCAGTACAGGCAGCAGTTAAACATACAGGAGATTCTGAACTTGTACAGTCTATTAAAGCAGGCAAAGCGAAAAAATCAAAGAATGGAGCATGGATAGTAACAGTAGGACCCAAAGGATACTCAAATGTTAAGGTATATCGTGCCGGAGCAAAGAAACATCGTGTTTATCCTGTAAGCAATGCATTAAAAGCAATCTGGAAAGAGTATGGAATAGCAGGGCATCAGCCGCCAAGCCCGTTTCTTGCAAAAGCAGTAAATGATGCAGAAAAAGAAACACTGGATATTATCCAGCGGACATTTGACAGGAAGGCAGGCGGATAAATGGATTTAACAGAGAAACTGTTGAAACTAGAAGCTGTTACAGGTATTACAGTGTATCAGGATTTTTGTACAGACGAAAATGCAAAGAAATACATTACATATATTTATCAAGATGAGCGTCCTGTACTGTGCGGTAATAACAGGGTATTGGCAGACAAATGCGATATATATGTGAACCTGTATACACCGACGGAGTTTGACTATTTTGCAATAAAGAACAAAATAAGGGACTATCTGGAAGAAAACGAATTTGTGATAACTTCAACAGCATCAAAAGTAGAAGATTATAAACCTGCAAAAAGAATACGCAGGACAACATTTGACTGCGCAATTGCAGGATTTAGATAAATAATAGGAGGACATGAAGTATGGCATATGTAGGATTATCGAACCCTTATATAGCAAAACTGGTAGATGAAACAAAGAAAATATACGCAGACTGTTTTGCGTGCGGAAAGGCAATGACAGTAAATATTACGCCGAATTACAACGAAGCGAAACTTTATGCAAACAACCAGTTAGCAGAGAATGTAAAAGAATTTAAGGACGGAAATATCACGCTTGGAACGGACAGACTTCCAGTTAAGGCAATGACAGTATGTTTTGGGCATACAGTCAGTGACGACGAAAAAGAAGTAGTATATAAAACGAATGATGCAGCTAATTATGTCGGTGTAGGATTTTATGTAGATGAAATGATTAATAACGTAAAAGAATATGTTGCAACAGTTGTCTACAAAGTAAAATTTAGTGAAACGGCAAACGATTACACAACAAAAGGCGAAAATATAGAGTTTAAGACGCCAAGTATCGAAGGCACGATTGCAGGCTTGGAATCGGGTGAATGGAAAACAACAAAGACATTTTCCACAAGTATAGAAGCGGATGCATGGCTGCGGGAAACGCTTGGATATACACCACCGATAACCTTAAATAAACAAGCGGAGGGATAGAAATGTTTGAGCATATGGAAAGTGTAAGGCTTGCCGGAAAAGAATATCCAATTAAATGCGATATTAATGTACTGATAGAAATTCAAGAACAATTTCAAACACTGAATAATTTTGAAATGCAGATTACAGGTGTTGAGATTGTAAAAGATGAAAATGGTTCGGCAGTAATGAACAGCGAAGGGAAGATGCTGTTTAAACGGGTGGAACCGTCTATAAAAGCAATTAGCATGATACTTCCATGTATGCTAAAAGAAGCAGTAGATGCAGGAGAAAATATAGATTTAAAAGAAGCATTGGCAGCTATTCGAAATGCCCAATTTGAACTATATGAAACAGCGTGTAAAATTCATACAGAATATGCTAAGTGTTTTGAGCGAAAAAACGTGTAATCCGTCAAGAGGTAAAAAATAATGAGGATGAGCGTATCGACTTTTGGCGGATTATTGCACAAAGCCTACATATGGGACTATCGAAGGCAGATACAGGACAAATGCGGATCGGTGAGTATATGGATGTGTATGACGCATACAAAGAAATACATAACATGGAAATGAAGAAAATGTTGTATGTAATTCCTGATAGACTGGATAAGCCTGTAAGTATGCGTGATTTGTAGGAAAATGAGGTACAAAATGGCAGAAAAGAAGATCGGGGCTAGGATTGTAATTGACGGAGAATCAGAGTTTAGGGCGAATCTAGCAAGTGCAAAAACCGAATTAAATAAGTTCCAAAGTGAATTAAAGCTTGTTACTGCAAAATTTAAAGATAATGCAGATTCGCTTGAAGCGTTGAAAGCGAAACAGGAAGTATATATTAAGCTACAAGAACAACAAAAAAATAAAGTTCATCTTCTTACAGAAATGCAGGATAGAGTTATAAAAAAGCATGAAGATGAAACAAAACTTTTGGCGGATTTAGAACAAAAAAGGGCAAATCTGAATAATGCATTAGAGGAAGCGAAAGAAACATATGGAGAAAACAGTAACGAAGTTAAGGAATTAACGGAAAAACTGGGTGATGTCAATGAGCAGTATGAGGCACAAGAAAAAATAGTACAGAAGACAGGCGATAAAGTTAATTCGTATCAAACAAGTATTAATAACGCAAATACTGAATTAGAAGGATTGAACAGGGAAATAGAGCAGAACCAAAAAAAGATGCAGGATGCAGAAGAATCTGCTAATCAATGTGCGGATTCTGTAGATGAATACAGCAGAGAAGTTCAGGACGCTACAGGAAAAACATCAGTATTTGGAGATGTATTGAAGGCTGAACTGCTTTCAAGCGCAATAAAATCTGGCATCAAAACAATAACAGACGGCATTAAAAAAATAGCAACGGAAGCAGTAGAAACAGGAAGCAGCTTTGAAACATCTATGTCACAGGTTTCCGCTACGATGGGCATAACCACAAATGAGATAGCAAACGGCAGTAAAGAGTATCAATTACTTTCCGAGGCAGCGCAGGATTGCGGCAAAGCAACAAAATATTCCGCATCCCAAGCGGGTGAAGCGTTAAATTATCTTGCACTTGCAGGATATGACGCAGAAAAATCAGCTTCCACGCTTCCAAGAGTGCTAAACCTTGCAGCGGCAGGCGGACTTGAATTAGGATATGCGAGCGATCTTGTTACGGATTCCATGGCAGCATTGGGACTCGAAACAAGCGAATTGGATAATTACATAGATGAGATGGCAAAAACCTCACAAAAATCAAATACAAGTGTGGCACAATTGGGTGAAGCAACACTTGTATGTGCAGGAACCGTATCTATAGCAGGGCAGTCATTGGAAACCATGAACGCTGAATTAGGTGTATTGGCAAATAATGGCATAAAAGGCGCAGAAGGCGGAACACATCTGCGGAATGTAATATTATCTCTGTCAGCACCTACAGACAAGGCAGCAGATGCAATTTCAGGAATGGGGTTGCGCATTAATGATTCTAACGGAAATATGCGTGATTTAAACGATATTTTAACTGATATGAACACTATTATGTCAGATATGACCCGTGCGCAAAAAATCCGAATGATAAATACAATATTTAACAAAACAGATATAGCTGCTGTTAATGCGTTACTAAAAGGTACTGGAAAAGAATACGACGATTTAATTGAACAGATAAACAATTGTTCCGGTGCAGCGCAGGATATGGCAGATACGCTTAACGATAACCTAAAGGGCAGAATAACCATTCTGCAAAGTGCATTAGAAGGGCTTGGAATTACTGCCTATGGGCTTTTTGATGACGAAATGAAAGGGGCTGTTGATTCTGCAACCGCCGCCGTGGGAAGGCTGCAAGATGAAATTGATAACGGGAATCTTGGCGTATCATTAGATAAAATGTCCAGAGCATTAGGGGAATTTGTGACAAATGCCATAGGTGCGGCAGAAAATGCTTTGCCAAAATTAATAGATGGTTTTACTTGGATTTTAGAAAACAGCGAAGTGATAGCGGGATTGATCGGCGGTGTTACATCCGCAAAGGTGGCTTATACTGTGGCGACAAAAGCCGCTACGGTAGCACAGCAATTATTTAATATAACAGCCGACGCAAACCCATATATATTGTTAGCGACAGCGATTGCAGGCGTGGTTGGTGCAGTAACATTATACACAAAGACCGCATCCGCGCAGGCAGACAAGCTTTCAGCGGCGACAAGAGTATTAGTTGATTCTTCTCAACAATTAAATAGCCAATCAGACGAATTAATACAAAAAAGTGTCGAAAACAGAGAAAATTTTGAAATAGAACGTCAAACCTGTATCGAACTAGTAGAAGAACTAGACGAATTACAGCAAAAGACAGAACTTACAGCGTCAGAACAGGCAAGGCAGGCGGCAATTGTGGATGAACTAAATACAGCGATTCCCAATTTGAACCTAAATATAGATGAACAGACAGGGCTTACTAATATGTCAACAGATGCAATCCTTGAAAATATAGATGCACAGATGGCACTTATGGAAGCAGAAGCAGCAAGAGAAGATCAAGCGGAAATTGCTAAAAAGAGTTATGAAGCGAAAAAACAATTGACGGAATTAACGATAGCGCAGGAGGAAGCAACAAAAAATCTGGCAGAAGCAGAAGAAAGGCTGAATCAAGAACGGGAGAGAGCTGGTGAAGAAAGCCTTATAACACAGAAAGAATATCTTGAACTCATAGAAGATATAAAGGCACTTAATGAACAAATAGATGAAACAAAAAACACTATGGATGAATTAGAAGCTGAATATGCAGAAGCAGAGGAATATATTGCAGATAAGGAAGCATTTTTGATAGCCACTGGCAATATGCAGGAACTTGGGGAAGCGGCATTGGACACAGGCGCAGATATTAGTGAGATGTCGGAGGAAGCGATAGAAGCCTACAATAAGATGTATAGTGACTTGTCAGAAAACATTCAGGGACAGATGCAGTTGTTTGAGAAATTTTCAAGCGAAATTAAGCTGTCCAAAGAAGAAATTCTGGAAAATATGCAGTCGCAGATAACAGGTATTACGGAATGGGCTGATAATATTGAATCCCTAGCTGATAGAGGAATCAATCAAGGGCTTTTGCAATATCTTGCAGACATGGGACCACAAGGCGCAGGATATGTAGCGGCATTTGTGGAAATGACAGACGAAGAACTGCAAAAAGCAAATGAAATGTTTAGCGAATCAATGGAAATTCCATCTTCGACCGCGGCGGATATTATGGATTCATATGATAAAGCGGCACAAAATGCAGGTATTGGCTATATTAAAGGGCTTGCATCAAAAGAGGGAGATGTAAGAAATGCATCAAATACATTGGCAGAAACGTCACTAATTGCAGCAATGCAGACATTGGAGGAACATTCCCCATCTAAAAAAACACAGGAGATAGGCGAAAATTTTGACGAAGGTCTGCGGCTGGGAATTGAAAACAAGAAGGAGAGGGTATTGGCTGTAATTACCCAACTTGCCACGAATGCAATAACAAAAACAAAAGTCGGACTCCCACCAGAAGAATTTAAAGAGATAGGCAGGCGTGTAGCAGAAGGGCTGCAGGAAGGAATAGAATCCGGAAAAAGCGGCGTAATCGCAACGATACAGGAACTATGTAATGCTACGATTCAGACAGCAAAATCTGCCCTTGACATACATTCCCCGTCTAAAAAATTTGCATATCTGGGTGAAATGTCCGGAGAGGGTTATATAACAGGCTGGCAGGAAACAATGGAAAATATTGACGCTATTATTGCCGACTGTATGCCGAAGGCGTCAATAGATATGAAGCAAAGTGGGAATAGAGGAATTGCCGAAGCAGTCACATCTGCAATTTCGTTACAAAATGATAAAGTGGCTGCGGTGTGTACAGATATGTTAAATGTTATGTCGCGGTATTTGCCAGATATAGCAAATATGAAGGTCGTTACAGATACAGGTGTATTAATAGGGGAATTGGCACCGGGGCTGGATGTAATATTCGGAGAATTGACAGAGGAAAAATACAGGGGGGTTGGCTAAAATGACAGGCGTAAAATTTGACAATATTCATAGTGTGAATGATTTAGGATTATCCCTTAGTACAATAGAAATTACGCCTCCGGAACCGAAAACATACATAATTGAGATAGCTGGTGCAGATGGATCGCTGGATTTAACGGAAGCACTGACAGGTGATGTAAAATACAAAGAACGTACAATCACTTTGAATTTTGAAATGCTTGGTGATGAACGGGACATCCATAGAAAATACAGCGAAGTAATGAATGCCCTGCATGGGAAACGGTTTTCAGAGATATCATTTGATAATGATGGAAATTATTACTATATCGGTAGAGTAAAAGCAACTGCCCTTAGTTCCGAACCGCTGAAAGGAATTATTGAAGTACAATGCGCTGTAGAACCGTATAAATACGACAGAGGAGAGGATTGGTTGTGGAATCCGTTTAGTTTTGAAACAGGAATCATTAACGAGGTAAGCAACCTAAAAGTGAATGGTACATTGGAAGTAACCTATATAGGGCAACGCAAAAAATATATTCCCAATATAACAGCAAGTGCAGCAATGACAGTAGTTTTCAAAGGAAAGACATACAATCTTTCCGCCGGAAAAAACAAAATATTTGAAATAGAATTTTGTGAAGGCGCGAATATTTTGACATTCCGCGGAAACGGAGTAGTTACCATTGAAAACAAAGGAGGAAGTCTGTAATG
>CBCOYO010000071.1:1566-3978 GCA_965114465.1 uncultured Lachnospiraceae bacterium | reverse complement strand
GTATCAAGTTGTTTGTGTGAAAAATGGAACAGAGCATATGCTTCTGGACATGAGGGATGAAGAATATCAGATTGGGACGCCAAAACTTACTTTACAAATAAACGGAGCAGGTTCCCTTGAATTTTATATATATCCTCCGCATCCAGAATATAGAAACATTGAAAGATTAACAACTTTAATAAAAGTATACAAGATAAATAAAACAGGGCGTAAATGGCTGTTTACTGGCAGGGTAACAAAAGATGAAAAAGACCTTTATAACAGAAGAAAGATAAAATGTGAGGGAATACTTACATATTTAATGGACAGCATAGTGCATCCATATGAGTTTAAGGGCACTCCGGCAGATTATGTCACACAGCTTATACAATGCCATAATGTACAGGTGAATACCAGCAAGCAATTTATTATAAACACACTTGACCTTGCGGATGCAGACAGCAACAACAATATTGTCAGGGCTAACAAAAACTATCCGGACACATACCACGAGTTAAACGACAAAGTAATAAAATTACTGAATGCATATATATGTGCATATGAAGGAACTGACGGGAAAATATATTTTGACTGTACGCAGACAATCAATCATTACAACACACAACCTATCCGGCTTGGAGAAAATATACTGGATTTGAAACAGACATGGAACGCCGCATCAATCCAAACGGTAATAATAGGAATTGGTGCCGAAGATGATGAGGGAAACAGACCAACTGTAACAGTATCCAATGCAAAAGCCATAGAAAAGTATGGACGAATTGTAGGCACAATTGAATTTGAAAATGTATCTACAATCGAACAGCTTACAAGAAAAACAACGGCATATCTTGACAGTGTATTAGCAGAATTAAACACAATTGAAGTTAGAGCAGTTGACCTTAATATGACCGATCCAGAAATCCAAGAAATCCAATTAGGATATGCCTACATAGAATCCACGTACAATAATCTCAATCACGTAAGAATGCTTGTAAGCAAGATGGATATTTACCTTTTACAGCCGGATCAGAATAAGTTTGTATTAGGAGTTGAAAGAAAAAGCCTGTCATCAACTGTTACAAAATCCGCTGTCGAACTGGACAACAAAGTAAAGTCTATAGCAAACAGTACATCCGAAAAAATAAATGCTGCCGTTGACAACGCCACACAGCTTATTACAGGAGCAAAAGGCGGTTATGTAATATTGGACTGTGGGGAAAACGCAGACAAGCATCCGGAACAAATATTGATTATGGATGCTCCGGAAAAGAAAAATGCGACAAATGTAATACGGATAAATAAAAATGGTATCGGATTTAGTACAACAGGCTATGATGGACCATATCGGAATGCGTGGACAATTGACGGGAATTTGGTAGCTGATTTTATTACAGTAGGAAGTATGTTTGCAGATCGTATAAGGGGCGGGACACTGCTGATAGGCGGCAGTGATACGGCTAAAGACGGGAAAATAGAAGTCTGGGACAGCAAAAATAATATAATTGCAGTAATAGATATCAACGGAATTGATATAAGGAAAGGCAGCATAAAAGGCACTGAAATAATTGCAGGCGGCAGTAAAAATACGGACGGGAGAATCACAATAAAAGATGCATCCGGAACGGTAAGAATTACAATTGATGTAAATGGGATAAACGTTAATGATAAATATAAGGTCGGCATGGATGGCAACATGGAAGCCATTAGTATATCGGGAGATGCAATCAATCAGATAAACGATATTATTGATAATTCGGAAGCTATGAAGACTGCAAAGGAGGCAATCAAAAAGGCAAAAGAGGCAGCGGAAACTGCAAAGTCGGCGGCAGAAAAAGCGCAAGATGCAGCAGATAAAGCAAAAGAAACAGCCGATACTGCAAACAAAGCGGCTGAAACAGCAAATTCAGCAGCTAGTACGGCAAATAGTGCTGCAGCAGAAGCGAAGAACGCAGCAGATGCCGCGAAAACGGCGGCAGAAAAAGCACAAACAGCAATAGATGCGCTAAAAGTAACTGTAGAAAATCTAAATGATACAATGGTTAATGATATTAATAACTGGATTATACAGCTTAGCAATCAAATCCGAGAACTAGGAAAACCGGGAATTTCGTAATGAGGGATACCGAATGGCAAATATAACAAAGCAATTGGAATTTATAAAAACTGCAAAATATGGCAGAGATGTAAGACAATCTATATACGAAGCGATAGAGGCAGTAAATTCTGGCGCAGAAGGTTCTGCAGCGGCAGCAGAAAGGTCAAAGACAGCCGCCGAAACTGCGAAAGCAGGAGCGGAAAGTTCCGCGGCGGCAGCAGAAAGGTCAAAGACAGCCGCTGAAACCGCGAAAGCAGGAGCGGAAAGTTCCGCGGCGGCGGCAGAAAGGTCAAAGACAGCCGCTGAAACCGCGAAAGCAGGAGCGGAAAGTTCCG
>CBCOYO010000071.1:0-1466 GCA_965114465.1 uncultured Lachnospiraceae bacterium | reverse complement strand
GGCGGCGGCAGAAAGGTCAAAGACAGCCGCTGAAACCGCGAAAGCAGGAGCAGAAAGTTCTGCGGCGGCGGCAGAAAGGTCAAAGACAGCCGCTGAAACCGCGAAAGCAGGAGCAGAAGGTTCTGCGGCAGCAGCAGAGAGGTCAAAGACAGCAGCCGAAACAGCGCAAAGGGAATCACAAGAAAATGCAAGAATGTCCGAAAGCTGGGCAAGAGGTGGAACAGGATTGCGTGAAGGAGAGGACACAGACTGCGGAATGTTTTATGCAAAAATGGCAGAGCAGGCAGCAGCAAGAGGCGGCTGGATATCATTTGAAATAAATAATAAAGGTTTGCTGGTAATGCGTAAAAGAAGCATCAGTGATGTAAATTTTGTAATGAAGAATGGCGTTTTGGGGGTGATTTTAGGATGACAAATGAAACTAAAATAACAGAAGAAATTATTTTAGGGGAAGTAAGTGCCTATGCGCTGGCAGTGAAATATGGCTATGAAGGAACAGAGGAGGAATGGGCTAAAGCACAGCAGAAATTTTATGACGAATCGCAGAAAGCAGCAGAAGCGGCGGGAAAGTCTGCGTCAACCGCATCAACAGCAGCATACCAAGCAGTAAATATGGCGGATGCAGCACGATTGTGGGCAAGAGGAAGCGGCGGAGAAGTCAGAGAGGGGGACGAAACAGACAACAGCGAATTTTACAGCCGACAGTCACATAACAGCGCAGAATTGTCCAAAGATTATTACCAAAAGACAAAACAAACAGGGGACAATGCAATAAATGCGATAAACAATGCAATAAACAACATAAATCAAGGCATACCTAAATTTTGGATTAATCCAAATGACGGTAAGTTATATCATACACCATCACGATTTATATGGAGAATCAACCGCACAACAGGACAATTAGAATGGGGGTTAGCAGTTTAATGGAAAATGAAATGATAGAAATGGAACCATCAGGCAGAGTGCTTCCGCTTTTCCGTGGGGATTATTTGGATAACGTAGTCTATGAAAATCCCGACATAGTATTATACAACAATAGTTCATATGTTGCAAAAAATACCACAATCGGCAATCCACCGCCAACAGATGCACTATCAGATGATAACTGGCAAATGGTAGCCAAAGGCATTATTGATGCAGATGTGTCAACGTCAATTGTACAATTTAATGAAGATGAATCTGAATCATTAGAAAACATTGAAAGTGGTGAAACGGTAAAAATTGCATTTGGCAAGCTGCGAAAGGCGTTAGCTTTATTGTTTGGACATTATGCAGAAAAAGCAACAGCGTCTATTTTAGGACACGTTAAATTATCAAACAGTGCAGCAATAACAAAACAGGGAGAATTTGCGCTGGATGCAATAGAAAAAAATGCGACAATAGAGGGTACATTAGCACACCTAATTGCTTCGCAAAACAGTGATTTCGCGAAGCAGATTGCAATAATTAATGAAAATGTACCA
>CBCOYO010000070.1:4693-17887 GCA_965114465.1 uncultured Lachnospiraceae bacterium | reverse complement strand
AAGGGAAAAAGTGTTGGAGTATGCCCAAAAGCATCAAGTCTGTCCGTTTGAAATGAGTCTTGATATGAGTTTGTTTGCCGATGCCGTTATCTGTGATTATAATTATGTATTTGATCCACGAGTCTATTTAAAGCGTTTCTTTGCGGAGGGATTAGGGAAAAAAGATTACGCTTTTTTAATTGATGAGGCACATAATTTGTTGGAACGTGGCAGAGAGATGTACAGCGCGTCACTGTTTAAAGAAGATTTTCTGCATATGAAAAAATTGCTGCGTGGTGAAACGTCGAAAGTAACACATTTTTTGGAGAAATGCAATAGGGAACTGCTGGTGATGAAACGACGCTGTGAGAATTATCAGAAGGAATCAGAGATTGACGGTTTTGTAATGGCGCTAAATCATTTGTATGGTGCGTTGGATGATTTTCTGGATGATAATGAGGTTTTTCCGAATAGGGAAGAAATTTTAGAATTTTATTTTCAAATATGTCATTTCTTAAATATGTATGAGATTATGGACAGTCACTATATTGTATATAGCCAGCTTACAGATGAAAAGGATTTTATGCTGAAATTGTTCTGCGTTGACCCTTCGCGTAACTTGCAGCAATGTATGCAGAAAGGACGCAGTACCGTTTTGTTTTCTGCAACGCTGCTGCCAATTCAATATTATAAAAGATTGCTCGGCGGCGATTCGCAGGATTATGAAGTTTACGCAAAGTCGACATTTGATGAGGAAAAGAAAGCGCTTTTTATTGCAAATGATGTTACCAGCAAATATACACGGCGCAACAATGAAGAATTTTATCGAATTGCACAGTATATATATGGTGTGGTTTGTGAACGCAAAGGCAATTATATGGTGTTTCTGCCGTCCCATTTATTTTTGGATCAGGTATATCAGTGCTTTATGGAGGAATTTTATAAGGAAGATATGGAATGTATTGTGCAGGAAGATCGTATGAGCGAAGCACAGCGGGAGGAATTTTTGCTGCGATTTCAGGGGAATATGCAGTGCAGTGCGCCGCATCAGGCAGAGCTTGCAACAGCAGAGGCAAGAGGCGGGCAGATATTAATTGGTTTTTGCGTGATGGGAGGGATTTTTTCGGAGGGGATTGACTTAAAACGTGACAGCCTGATTGGTGCGATTATTGTAGGAACGGGAATCCCGCAGGTTTGTTGTGAACGGGAACTGCTGAAATCTTATTTTGACGCACAAGGGGAGAGCGGGTTTAACTATGCATACCGTTATCCTGGAATGAATAAAGTTTTGCAGTCTGCAGGGCGTGTTATCCGAACAGCGGAGGATGTGGGGGTAGTGGTGCTGTTGGATGAACGGTTCTTAGAGTTATCTTACCGCAAAATGTTCCCGCGTGAGTGGAGTCGGTATGAGATTGTCGGCGTAGAAGGTGTTGCAAGGCGTGTGCAGAAGTTCTGGAATGCATGGTTAGAATAGGTTCTTGGCAACTGTAGGGACAATGGAATTGTAATTTGTAATGTATTATTATGTGTTTCGTATGTTTACATATTTATGCTGTAATGTTAAAATATATGTAATAATGAAGATCGGATATAATATTGGAGGATAATGGAATGAAGTATTTTAATACGGAAGGTTCGTGTAAACCGAACGAACATTATATGGTTAAATTGGATGACAGGCTTGGATATATTAAAAAGCTGCTGGTTGACAGAAAGAGATATTTCGTAATTAACAGAGGCCGTCAATATGGAAAAACGACGACGCTTAGGGCTTTGGAGGAATATTTAAAGAAGGATTATATTGTATTGTCGCTTGATTTTCAACAGATTGGGACGGAGGACTTTGTAGATGAGCCAACGTTTGTCAAAGCTTTTACAAAAGTGGTACTTTGGACATTTGATATTATGGGGCTCAATTGTGAAGAAGCATTTTTGCAGCCATTGACAGCGCTTACAAAAAAAACAGAAGATAGAAATTTGAAAGAGTTGTTTTTTGGCTTAAGCGAGATGTGTGCGAAAGCCAAAAAACCAATAGTGCTGATGATTGATGAGGTTGATAGTGCAAGCAACAATCAGGTATTTATTGATTTTTTAGCACAGCTTAGGATGTATTATTTAAACAGGGATAAATCACCAATATTTCACTCGGTGATTCTTGCAGGGGTATATGATATTAAAAACCTGAAATTAAAACTGCGTCCTGATTCGGAGCATCAGTACAACAGCCCATGGAATATCGCTGCTGATTTTGACATTGATATGAGTTTATCCGTGCCTCAGATTGCGAAAATGCTGGAAGAATATGAGGCGGACAATCAGACGGGAATGGATATTAAAGAAGTGGCAGAAATCATATATGAGTATACATCGGGCTATCCTGTTCTTGTTTCGTCCATCTGCAAGCAGCTTGACGAAAAGATTATTGGAACGGAAGGCTTTGAAACAATGCAGAAGACATGGACAAAGCAAGGTATTGAAAAGGCAGTAAGTATTATTCTGAAAAAAAGTTCACCATTGTTTGAAAGTATGGTAAAACAGTTGGATTTATATGCCGACCTATACAAAATAGTAGAGGATATTATTTATTGTGGGAAGAAAATACCTTTCAGTCTTGAAGAAAAATCTATTAGTCTTGGTAATATGTTTGGCTTTTTGAAGGAAG
The DNA here is from genome assembly GCA_965114465.1 of uncultured Lachnospiraceae bacterium. Lineage (GTDB taxonomy): Bacteria > Bacillota > Clostridia > Lachnospirales > Lachnospiraceae > COE1. The sequence goes on along the minus strand of CBCOYO010000070.1, from coordinate 15,246 downwards.
AAAACGGTCATGTGGCGATTGCTAACAGGATGTTTGAAATGTGCCTTTTAAATATGTTTATGGCAAAGGAAGCAATCAACAGCGATGTCTATGCGCAGGGCGGAAGCGACAGGATTGGTTTTATAAAGGATAATACGCTTGATATGACGCTTGTCCTGAAAAAATTTGCTGCGTACTTTACCGAGATTTATGGGCAAAACGATCAAAACTTTATTGAAAAACAGGGACGAAAAATTTTCCTGATATATTTAAAGCCCATTATTAATGGCATTGGGAATTACTATATTGAAGCGCAGACAAGGGATGAAAGGCGCACGGACATTATAGTGGATTATCTTGGTGAACAGTTTATTGTCGAGCTTAAAATCTGGCATGGCAGTGAATACAATGAAAGAGGGGAAAAGCAGCTTACGGGGTATTTGGATTACTATCACAAGGACAAGGGGTATCTGCTTAGTTTTAACTTTAACAAGAATAAAGAAACAGGGGTAAAGGAAATTCAGATCGGGAATAAAGTGATTGTGGAGGCGGTTGTGTAACTTATAAAGGTTCAATCGTGGCAGCATATGAAAAGCCTGATGTAAAGCATGGAATTGGAATCAATAGGAAAGATACAAAAGGAGGTTGATTGTATGGAGTTTAAGGGGATACAAAAGCGTGAGGAGGGGAAATTTATCACGCGTTATGATATTACTTATGAAACAGTGGATAAAAAGGAAAAAGTGTATGAGATTATCAGCAGGCAGCGGGATTTAGAGTCCTATGATGCGCTTCATAGAAAAAAGCCGGATGCCGTGGTAATTATTGCAACGGATGAGAGTGGAGAGAAAATACTGTTAAATAAAGAATTTCGTATGGCAGTCGGGGACTGGGTTTACAATTTTCCAGCAGGTCTGATTGACCCCGGCGAAGAGCCGGAACAGAGCGCTAGGCGTGAACTTTGGGAGGAAACGGGACTGGAACTTTATCAAATTGAAGATGAACTCGGCCCAAGCTACAGTGCAGTTGGGTTTAGCAATGAAGTGAATGTCTGCATTGTCGGCAGGGCAAGAGGTCAGTTTCATGAAAGCACTTCCACCGTAGAGGAGATAGAGGCAGACTGGTATACGAAGGAGCAGGTAAGAGATCTTTTGAAAAATAATCGTTTTGCTGCAAGAACACAGGCATACTGCTACTTGTGGAGCAGGTAAATTTTTGGCATATAAAGGCTTAGGAACGGCCAAGAGGGAGAACTTTTCCAAGCTTGATTATAAAAAACAGGGGGTGCTGTGAATGAAGAAGGAGAGAAATGGCATAGAAAACGATCAATCAGGCAATGCGCAAAGCAGCTTGCAAAACAACGCGCAAAGAAATGTGCAAAGAAATTTGCCTTGCAATTTGCAGGAAAATCTAGCAAAAAGCAGTGAAGCAGATGAGAAAATGATTGATGAGATTCTGGCGCATCTTGACAAGGAGATCGCACTTGGTGCGGCGCGGATGAGTGTGTTATTTGATGATAATACGGATGAAGAGAAAGCAGTTTCTCATAAATGCTGTATGAGCTACGGGCGTCCGGCAACGGAAACCGTAGGACTTTTGGATATGTATACAGATATCAGTGCAGGAAAACCGGATCGCAATGCGGATAATTAGGTATCGGTAACCTGTACGGAGAAACAGGAGGTGTGATGGCATGGTATTATTGCAGACTGTAATCAAGAAAGCTTTTATAAAAGTGCGAAATATAAAAGTGCAAAATATAAGGGTGCGAAATATAAAAGTGCGAAATGATATAGTGGTGCGGATGTCTGTTGTGCGCTCTGCCGTTCTAGTGCTGGCTGGATTGCCGCTTATTATAATGCTGGGGGTATTTATGCTGCCCGGAAATATGGATACAGCATTAGCGCAGAGCATGGATACAACAGGAAAAAATGCAGTTTCACAGGAGCGGCTGCGAGAGCAGGAAATCCTTGCACAATATCAGGAATATTGTCATCGTTTTGAAGCGGTGGAACAGCGAGCGGATATTGCAGAAAACGGCTTTGCAGTAGTAGAAACTCAGATTTTTCCGATTGCGATTGCAGGATATGCAGAAAATGCGGTTTCTATGCTGCCGGCGTTTGATCAGAAGTATAACCGTATGGTGCTGTTTTTTGTAGAATCGAGTGGGAAAGTGATTTATAAGACCGATCAGTTAGAAACAAATCATTGTATTCGCGGGCAGGTAAAACAGCCTAAAATGGAGATTGCGGCGATTGGGTTTCAAGATTTAGATTTAGATGGGCGGATGGATATTGTATTGATTACATTATGCGAAAATGAAAGTGGGGCGCTTGCAGATAAAACTTACAAAGTGGGAGATGTCCTTTTTCAGGATCACAATCGTCTGGGCTTTTACAGGGACTATCGGATTGCAGATAAAATCAATCGTTTTGGCATGAATAAAAGCGCCAAGCTGATTACGGCATTTGTGCGAGATGGGTATTCTACAGAATTTCTGTATACGGCGGCAACACTGGAGGAATTACAACAAAACAATTTGCAGGTGATTGAGGAGCAGTGTTATTTTCGGACGTTTGGCAAGCTGGGCAGACTGCAGGTGGTGCCGGGAACGTACCACATTGCGGATTATGATGTGTTTTTGATTTATCTTGTGAATGAGGATGGGTATATTGTATCAAGCATTCAGCCAATGGAGGATTATGACAATTTCTATGCATTAAATGGAATTACGTGTAAGGATATAGATGGCGATGGTTTAAAGGATATGGTGGTACTGGCAAAGTATAGTTATGATGGCGGTGAAGGACAACTGGTTGTTAAGAGTGATTACAATATTTACTATCAGAGAACAGGTGGTTTTTCAGCAGATACAGAAATTAAGGTGCAGTATCCTTGTAGTGAGGAGGATACAATGGAAACTATTGTTACAAAAGCGAGGGAATACTGGGGGTGGAAGATAGAAAATGATTAGGATACTGATTGTGGACGATGAAAAACCGATTTGTGATTTAATAGACTTAAATTTATCGTCAGCAGGGTATGAATGTATTGCAGTGCAGAATGGTTTGGAAGCAATTGAACTGGTCGAACAGGAAATGTTTGATCTGGTGTTGTTGGATATTATGCTTCCGGGGGCAGACGGTTATGATGTTATGGATTACATACGTCCTACAGGCATTCCTGTGATTTTTATTACGGCAAAGCATGAGGTGAAAAATCGGGTAAAAGGTTTAAAATTAGGCGCGGATGACTATTTGGTAAAGCCGTTTGATGTTGTGGAATTGGTTGCGCGGGTAGAGGCGGTACTGCGGCGCTACAATAAAGCAGATCAGCGGCTGATTGTCGGAGATGTGGTGGTAGATCTTGATGCGCATCGCGTGAAAAAAGCAGGCAGACTGGTAGATCTTACGAATAAGGAGTTTGGTCTGTTGGTACTTTTTATGAAAAATCAAAATGTGGCGCTTTTTCGTGAAACGCTGTATGAAAAAGTTTGGGAGGGCGAATATTTTGCGGACAGCCGCACGCTTGACCTGCATGTGCAGCGATTAAGGAGAAAGCTTGGCTGGGAGCATAATCTGGTAGCTGTGTATAAAGTAGGGTATCGGTTAGAGGTATAGAAATGAAATTTTCATTAAAACTGCTGTTTTCAACAATGATTGTAATGGCACTGGCATTGGGGTTCAGCGGATTTTATTTTGTAAATTATGTGTTTGAAACTTCGCTGCAGCGGGAGATTGGGCAGGCGTTGGACGAGAGCAGTATACTGCGTTTTGCATTTGAAACAGCGGCATTAAATGTACCTGCTAAATACAGTGTGCTGCCGGACAGTACAGTGGAGGAAATTGCTTCCAATCTGGAAAAAAGTGGACGCACCAGCAGCCGGCTTGTACGGATATTCGGGGAAGATAAGCAGGTGTTGTATGCCAGTGATGGATTTACGGCAGACGAGGGGCTTTTAATGCAGACAAATGGGAATCTGAAATCCTACCGCGTGATTAATGTTGATGCGAAGTATTATATTCATACTTGTGTAATACTGGATACGTTGGATAGGATTCTCTATCTTGAAACAATGCGCAATGTTACGGGGGTGTTTACGGAGCGGGCACTGGGCTTTTCGCTGTACCGGCGCGTAACCTTTATTATGCTTTTCGTTGGAACTGTGATTATGCATTTTATAGCGTCTTTGTTAACGAAACCAATTAGGCTTTTGACTAAGGCGACAAAACAGATGGCAGGCGGCGATTATGCATATCGTGCCCAAAAGGTCAGCCATGACGAACTAGGACAGCTAACAACGGATTTTAATGAAATGGCAAATGCTTTGGAAAAAAATATTGCAATGCTGGAGGAGGAATTGGAGGCACGCGAGGAATTTATGGGAGCGTTTGCCCATGAACTAAAAACACCGCTGACGGCGATTATTGGCTATGCGGATATGCTGCGCTCGCATAAGCTGGATGAGGAAAAAAGTCTTATGTCGGCAAACTATATCTATACGGAGGGAAAGCGTTTGGAGGCAATGTCTTTGCGGCTTTTGGATATTATTGTTACTAAGAGGAGTGAGGCAGAGCTGCGGCAGTATCCGGCGGAAGAGATATTTACATACCTAAAAGAAATGTATGGCGACGACCGTGGGATGGTATTTCGCTTTTCCTATGAAAGTGGGATGATTTGGGCAGAAGTAAATCTGATTAAAACGGTTTTGGTAAATCTAATTGATAATGCCTGCAAAGCCTCCGAGGAGGGCAGCGTTGTCGAAGTGAAAGGCGTCAATCGGGAAAACGGCTATTATTTCGCTGTGATAGATGCAGGCATAGGGATACCACAGGAGGAGCAGCATAAAATTGTAAAAGCGTTTTATATGGTAGATAAATCGCGGGCAAGAAGCAAAAACGGCGCGGGGCTTGGGCTTGCGCTGTGTGCGGAAATACTGGAAATCCATCACAGCAGACTGGAAATTGAAAGTGAGCCGAATAAAGGTTCTTGCATTGGCTTCCTGCTCCCCAAAAAAGAGGTTACATATGGTTAAAAAGATTTTGAAATTTCTAAATGAAAACGGCTGTCAAGATGCGCAAATGGGAGTCAGCATGAAAAGTACAATGCGCAAAACGGCGTTGATCCTTCTTGCAGGCATAGCGGTGCTGCTTTCTATCTGGGGGCCGGAAGCACTGGCAAAATACAAGGATAAGGGTATATTAAATGAAGCGCATTTTGAGTTAATAGAGGGTGCTGGACAAGGCTACCGTTATCAGTTAAATGCAAATGACAAACTCTATATTTTATCCTGTAGCTTAATTAATCAAACACTTCCGCAGACAGAGCAGAATGCGCTTGCAACAGAGGGAATCGGTGTTGAATATCAGGATTTAGAGGGTTCTTATGCGTTTGTGGTAAATCATAGAGGCCCATCCGGAAAAGAGATTACAGATAAGCAGATTTATGAAACGTGCAGCAGTGGGTTGGAGAACTTAAAGACGCTTGGCATTTTACCCAAAGAAATCCGGAAAGTGGAAGCGGTTTCTTATGATGCAACGCTGTACTCTGCTATTGATGTGTTGGATCCACGCAATAATGTGGCGGTGTGGAAAGTAAGTCTTTCTAACAGCCAGAATAACGCCAACAAAGAGAACCGCCTGATAGATGCTTATATTGATGCAGATAATGGAAAATTGTATGAATTTTATGTGCGGACGCCGCTTTTGTGGGAGGATATGGATGCGGATGCTATTGTTAAGGCATGGGCGGACTATATGGGGCTTGATGCGCCGCAGCCATATGAATCCGTGAATCCACTGTTGGAAACAACACCATTTTTTAAAAAATATGTTTTTTCTGGAATGGGCAGCGAAACTACAATTGTGACAGTTGGGTTTTATGAAGGGATAAATGAGTTGTTTTTGAAGATATCGTAAATTAATATGTTATTGACAAAAAAGTTCTGGAGAAACAAGAGCTTGGATATTTTGAGGAAGGGATTGTGTGGTAATATCAATGTTTTTGCTGCGATAAGTAATTTCTGTATATAAATTGCTTTGAATCTCTTTCCGAAAGATTACAAAAATTTTTCCAAGCGGTTTTTGGGCAATATTGCGGATATCCTCATTTATTGTACTGTTTGGAACATAAATATTTTGGGCTAAAATCAGTCCAAGGCAGGCATTGGTAGTTCCCGTTACTTTTTCTGTATATAGGTTAATATGAGGCCCTATATATTCCCCTATCATACGAGCAGAATAGGCGATTTTCATAATAGTTTCTAATATATTTAATTTTAATTCTGTTGTGAAATTGGATTTGAATGTGAAATCCGTTAAAGCCAGATGTCCGCTTAGGGAGAAACGGTAAAAGTCTTTTGGGGAAAGTCCTTCACGGGGAGAAATACCAGTAAGATGCATATAATTTTGAGGGCGAAAAACGACTTCTGTTTTATGTACTTGGTTGTTTTCATCGTGGTATACGAACATAAGCTGCTTATTGCAGAGATACAGATTATACATTTTCGCACATTTTGTAATAATATTTATGGCTTGTTTTTTAGTCATAGTAATTCTCTTTCTGTATTGAATAAATTGAAAAAGGAAAGAGCATTCACCGCAGCAAATGCAGCTTTCCTTTTATGACTGATTTTTCTGTTGTCCGTCAACTGGTCGACACCCGTAGTTCGACAAGAATACTGGTTTTTCTGTTGCCAGCCAACTGTTCAGCACACAAAGTCTGAAAGAAAATTCGGATTGATTGTGTCAGCCCACATGATAGGTGTTGAACCTATCTATTGATTGTATTATATACAATTATTTTAGATAAAGCAATATTTTTATTTTATCAATTAATAAAATTTTTATGGAAATGATGCAACTTTGATGCAAAAATGATGAAAATTTGATGCAGAACGTCTGTATACTAAATATAATTAAGGTTATAGATGTTTATTGGCAGTGGAGGCAGATTAGAGAGGAGCATTAATTATGTACGAAGGATCATCATTTACCCATCAATATAAGTGCTATGGTAATGAGCAGGAACAGAGGACGGCGAATGCTTGGAAAGTGTTTTATATTGTGGTGATTGTTGTGGGGCTGATTAGTCTGGTAGTGTTATTGTCGGGCGGGCTGCTTGCTGAACAACTCATTGCCGCCCCAATAGATAACAGTACAGTGCAGGGGTTAGAGAGCACAGGTGAGGATGTCGTTACCGAAAACAGGAATTTTGCGGAAGAAGAGTCAGAAGAAAATATGCAGGACAAGTATCTGAAAAATATGGAAATGCTACCGCAGGAAACACAGAAAGGACAGATAAAACCGCTTGTTTTTGTGGATGCAGGACATGGCGGAGCGGACGGCGGATGTTCTGCGGGAAAAGTCACAGAGAAAGACATTAATCTTGCGATTGCAAAAATTGTGCAGGACAAGCTGGAAGCTTTGGGGTATCTGGTTGTTATGTCACGCGACGAAGATACCTTTGTCACAAAGGAGGAGCGTGTTATCGCGGCAAATGGGTGTGAAGCGGATATTTACATCAGTATTCATCAGAATTTCTCTGAGGATAAAAGGGTTAATGGTATGGAAGTTTGGTATCAGGGAGAGGATACGCAGCGGGATAATCTGCGGCTGGCGCAGTATGTGCAGCAGCAGACGATTCAATATACAGGTGCTATGGAGCGGGAATTGCGAGGAAATGCAGAATTTCATGTAACAGGGGAAACAACGATGCCAGCCTGTCTTGTGGAGGTCGGTTTTTTATCTAATGCGAAAGAGCGCGGAAAGCTTGTTTCCGAAACTTATCAGGAGCAGGTAGCAGATGGGATTGTGCAAGGCATTGAAAACTATTTTCAGTCAAAGGTAATAGGGCTAATGGTTGAAACGATAAGGTGTACGCAGAAATCATGGGAATGTGTGAATCATATGGTATCGGCGTTATATTGACGATCGTTAAGATTTTCCAATTTCTGCATAGCCCATATTACATAAGCGGGCAATACGTGCGGCACAGATAGGAAAATCTAATCGCTTGTGAGTATAGGAGAAAAATGGTGAGGGGCAGTTATGCACTTTGTAGATGCAAAAGGCATTCTTTCGGCAAAAAATGGTATGAATTTATACCGAGGATGCACACATGGCTGTATTTATTGCGACAGCAGAAGTAAATGTTATCAGTTTACGCATGACTTTGAGGATATTGAAGTAAAACAAAATGCGCCAGAGCTGTTGGAACAGGCACTGCGTTCCAAACGAAAAAAATGTATGATTGGGACAGGTGCAATGTGCGACCCGTATATGCATTGTGAGAAGGAACTGCGGCTGACACGTAGATGTATTGAGATAATAGAGCGTTATGGTTTTGGACTGGTGATTCAAACAAAATCAGACCTTGTTCTGCGGGATTTGGATTTATTTCAAAAGATACAAGAAAAAGCAAAGTGTGTTGTGCAGATGACATTAACGACCTATGACGAAGCACTGTGCAAAATTGTAGAGCCGAATGTATGTACGACAAAAAAGCGCTTTGAAGCATTGAAAATATTACAGCAAAATGGGATTCCAACAGTTGTATGGCTTTCCCCGATACTTCCTTTTATTAATGATACAGAGGAGAATATTGAGGGAATTTTGGATTATTGTAATGATGCGGGTGTGTATGGAATTATTAATTTTGGTATGGGAATGACTTTACGTGAGGGTGATAGGGAATATTTTTATGCTGCACTTGATAAGCATTTTCCAGGGCTGAAAGAACAATTTCATCATAAATATGGTTATGCATATCAAATTGAAAGCAGCCAAAATGCGAAATTGATGAAACTTTTTCACAAAAAATGCAGAGCGCATGGGATTGTTGATAATGTGGAGGAGGTGTTCCGGTATTTATCAACATTTCCGCAGAAAGAACAGTATCAGCAGTTACGGTTGTTTTAAAGGATAGGGGAATTTTTGCAACGTGATTTCACATGATTTACGATAAAGTGGATATAATAAAAATGATGTTAAGTATTGTATTAGCTAGGAGGTAAGTGATATGAAGTTTTATCGTTGCGAACATTGCGGAAATATTATAGATTTTATGGAAGATGCCGGTGTGCCGATTAGCTGCTGCGGCGAGAAAATGCAGGAGATTATTCCCGGAACGACAGATGCGGCTGTGGAGAAGCACAAACCAGTAATTCAAAGGGATGGTGCAAAAATAACAGTAATGGTTGGCGAAGTTCCACATCCAATGGAGGAGTCCCACGATATTACATGGGTTGTAATGGAAACAAAGAAAGGCGTTCAAAAGGCATGGCTAAAGCCTGGAGAAGCCCCAAAAGCAGAGTTTGTGCTGGCTGACGGAGATGAACTTATTGCGGTTTATGCTTACTGCAATCTGCATGGATTGTGGAAGGCAGATCCAGAATAAGACTGTATAAGGATATTTTCAAAATTTTTATAAAAAGGTGTTCACAAAAAGTTCACAGATTTTATTAGCACTCGCACTTGACGAGTGCTAATAATGGTGTTATAACATATATATAACAAGCAAACAACAATAAAGTTTTTAATTTAGAGGAGGAATGAATTATGTTAATGCCTAGTATTTTTGGAGAAAACCTTTTTGATGACTTTTTTGATGATTTTATTCGCCCTACAAGGAGTGCCGCAAGATACAGCGCACCTACGGCAAATGTAATGAGAACAGACGTTAAGGAAAGCGATGCGGGATACGAACTGCACATTGATCTTCCGGGATATAAGAAAGAGAATGTAAAGGCAGAGTTAAAAAACGGATATCTGACCATCGGCGCTGAATCGAAACAGGATAATGATCAGAAGGATGAAAATGGTAAATATATCCGCCGTGAACGTTACTATGGAACTTGCAGCAGAAGCTTTTATGTTGGCGAGGATGTAATGCAGGAGGATATTAAAGCGAAATTTGAGGACGGTATTTTAAAGGTATTTGTACCAAAGAAGGAAGCAAAGCCGGTAATTGAAGAAAGCAAATATATTCCAATTGAGGGCTAAAAATATATCGCAGGATAATGGAAAGCTTATTTCAAAAGAATTATTAAAGCGACAAATTTAAAAAAATATTAATTTTATATGGATAGGCAGTCCCCGATATGGTAAAATTTGGTTAAAACCATTTTACTGTATTGGGGATTTTTTATATTTGTATATTTAGAAAGGGATTTAGAAAATGAATTTAACAAAGTTTTTAAATGAAATTGATACACAATTAGAAAAGATGGATAAAGAAAAGTTAATCAATTTTATCCATGAAATTGCGCGGACGCTGCCTGAACAAAATCGAGGTTTTTTCCTTTCAAAATTGAAGGAAATGCAAAAAGGAAAGAAAAATAAAACAAGAAATAGATCATCAGAAGATTATCAGGATATCAAAGCAGACTTAGAACGTATTGAAAATGGCGAATTATGTTTAGTCGGGAATATAAACGAGGAATATGATGATTGGTATAACAGCGATGAGGAGGAATTTATATTTGAAGATCCAGACGGCGTGATAAATATTATTGATAATGCTTGTAAATATGTGCACCAATGTATTGATCAGGAAGCGTTTCAGGAAGGGTATCA
>CBCOYO010000070.1:0-4683 GCA_965114465.1 uncultured Lachnospiraceae bacterium | reverse complement strand
TATCAGGTTGTCAAAATGCTGATGGATTTACAGATTACCATAGAAGGAGAGTATTCAGATTATGGAGAAGAATCCATAGGAATGGAAGAACTAGAGGATTGCGGTTTGGATACATATGACTACAAACGTTTTGCAATTAATGCAGTTTATACAGCATATTTTGCACATAAAATGTGTGATAGAGCTGAGTATATATATGCAATTATTGAAAAATTTAATAAATATCAAATAACATTAGAAATGGTGATGCAAAACAAGGAAGAACTGCCGCAGCAGGAAGAATTTTTAATACTGTGGATTGAATATTTAGGGAATATGACCACATATCAATCAAGCAGGCTGATAAAGGAAGCGTTGGAATTACTAAATAATGATGCACTGTATTTAACATATGTCAGAAAATATTCCGCACAGCATCCTTCGTTATATAAGCAGTATCTTCAAGTATATGCAAATCAAAAAGAGGAGTCAGAATTGCTGGCAATTGGAAAAGAGGCATTGGAAACAATAGATGAAAAGTATATTGTACGCAGTAGTACAGCATTGCAGGCAAGTATATTTGCGTTGCGCCTGAATATGCAGCAAGAGGCGGAACATTGTTGGATGGAGGCATTTCGTTCCGATACAACAGTTGTGAATTTCTTTCGATTGTTAATGGAGAGTGTGGATTTTTCGAGCTATCAAGAGGAAATAAAAGCGATTTATCATCTGAGTTTGGAGCGAAGGCAAAACAGAGCAGCGAATCCGCTGAATAATGAATTGTATGAAAATCAAATGGAAGAAAAAATGGCAGATATGCTGGCATTTCTTTGCGGTGAGTTTCAAAATATTAAAGAAAAGTCTATGAATATAAAAGATGCGCTAGGATGGAGTTTTACATTTATGAAATGCGGATTAGCGGCATTTCTGCTGCTGCTTTTGGAGAGTGATCAGATGCAGTCGGGCGGCGGGTGTATGTGCGGTATTTTTATTGAGAACATCGGCTTTTCCAGTGAAAAATATCAAAAAGGTACATTAAGTACAACAGTAGAGAATGATAAAATTTTGTTTTGGAAGTGTTTTTGTCGTTGGAAAAAGGAAATTGTTCTCTCTGCCGAAGAAAAACAGCAGTATTTAGGCTGGATTGAAGGATTGATAGCCAAGCGGGTTGAGGGAATTATGAATGCGAACCGTCGTAATTATTATGACGAATGTGCTGAATATGTTGCAGCGCTGGGAGAAGTGTACGAATCACGTGGCGAGTGTGGAGGGAGGCAGAGAGTGTTTTTGGAATACAAAAATATGTATTCCCGCAGACGGGCATTTCATGATGAGCTTAGGAAAATGGGGATGGTAGATAGAAAAAAGTAGGATTTAAGTAAGAAGTAAGATATCCGAAATTCCTGATAGTTGTTGGGCGGTTTCGGATATTTTTTTGTCGGCAGAGTGGATTTTTCACATCATCTTTACAGCTTAACGCACCTCCTGAAGCCTTGCTTCGTCAATTTCACGCTGAAACGCCCATCCGACTTCATTGCAGTAATCCATTCTCATTTTTCCAATAATGCTGATAGAGCTAATTGTGCTTTGCCCTAAGCCTTTCTATCTGCTCTTTTGCGTTTGTCCTTGGCGTATTATAATAAAGCAATTTTTCTCCCACTGTCATATGGTTTGTTACTTCATAGTTGTATTCACGAATTTTGTGTATATCCTCAACCGTAAAATCAGGACTTAATATTGGATTTTCTACAATATTACTATTTACAGTCAATCTGTATCTGTTCTCCATGGTTCTTCACCACAGCGTTCTTCCATGTATCCTTTTTCAGTGCAATTAAAGAAGTATCGGCGTATTGATGAAGCCCTCATGCCGCTGATTCCTTCTTGTTCTCTTCAACATTTATTGAAGCAACAGCAATTTGTCGTTTTATTGTCTGTTTATCAGTATTTTTCATTATCGTCTAAATCTTTGCCGCTTTCATTTGGTCTAATTTTCTCTGGACTTCTCTGCCCCTCTTATTATAATAATCCATTCTTTCCTTGTCAGTCATATCTTTTGTCAGCTCGTAATTATACTCACGCAGTTTATGAATATCCTCAATCGTAAAATTTGGACTTAAAACAGGCTTTTCCATAATTATCCCTCACTTTCCAATAAGGCAGACGGACTTAAAATCTCTATCCCCACAATTTTCTTGAATTTGCCATTTTCTCAGGTACATCTTCACTTATAATGGATGTGTCTAAATACACCTTTAATTTCCTGTCCATGATAGTTCACTCCCTTTACAGTCATTTTAGTACAAAACTCCCCTTTTAACAATCAATAACCACACATCTGCTGAAATTGTCATTTTGGATACACGTGCTGTTTCGGCAGTTACATCTGTTACTTCTGTGAAATATTTTCGAATCTTGTTCTTATATGCAAAGAATAGGAGAGAATCTGTGCTTTTGCGTTCTTGTATTTTAGGGTATATACTGCGGCTTCTGTTTTAACTTTAATTTGTTGGGTCTAATTTCCCGTAGTCTGCTGTGGTCAGAATGTTACCGAGCAAAACGAGGTTGGGGCAAATATCTCGCAGCTCTGCTGCGAGGAAATTTATTAGGAATCTGTTTTTTGTTTGCTCAATATATCTATAAGCAGCAAGACCATAATAGTTGAGCTATTGCATAAGTAAGGTTTACATATTAAGGTATGTGGAGGAGGATGTAAATTAATTTGTGCAATTTAACTAATAGTTGTAAACATTTTTAATAAAGTAAAAAGTATCAAAAATATAGTACAGGCATAACTTGTGATTTATTTATAAAAAATGGACAAAAAGTTTAGCAAATAGTACAATATAAAGATGCTTGCATAAAATAATATTATCTTATATAATAAAAACATACAAGCGCAACCGATTGCGCAACTGTTGCGCTAGGCAAGTTGCATATAAATTTGGACGGTTCGGCAAACTTTTTTGGGAGCAGGAGGTAGAAAATGAGGAAGACGACAAAACAGATTTTACGTAAGAGTTTATGCGGAATCTTGTGTGCAGCAATGCTGTTTTCAGGGATATCCGTGCCAGAGTTTTCTGCAAAAGCGGCAGAAATTGAGATTACGGAGGAAACGGCAGGAACAGAAGATACAGAAAACAAGGAGGAAAGCACTAGCCGCGAGGAATCGGAGAAAGCGCAGGAGAGCGCTTTAGCTGAGGAAAAGGAAACAGAGGAGAAGAAAGAGAAAGCTTCGACGGAAGAAATGAAAGAATCGGAAGATAAGGCGGAGGAGAGCACTTCGAGGGAAGATGAGAAGACAGAGGAAACGAAGCAGAGTAGTGCGGTTGAAGATGAGAAGACGGAAGAAACGGAAACGAGAGGGGTAGAGGAGAGTACGAAAGAGGAAACAGAAAAAGACAAGGAAATTAATGAAACAGAAACTGATTTAAATATTGAGGATAATACCAATACTAATACTGAAACACCATCAAATGAATCATCAAGTAGAAATCAAAAAGAATATATTGTTGGTGGAGATTTTGAGGAAGTAGAATGGGTAGGTAATCAATTAGGGGATTGGAGCTTTAGTAGTGGCACATGGGATGTTTTAGGAGCGCAGAACCCTAAAATTGAAAGTGGAGCAAAATATACAGGTGAATCGGGGCTGGGAGCCTGGTTTGACAGTGAGAAAAGTGGCGGTACAATGCAAATGTATCAAACCCTTAATTTGCCTAAAGGTAGTTATACAATGAGTGCATACTTGAAGGGAGAAGATGGGAAAACAACAACAGTTTTGCTGTATCAAGGGGATTCTGCAAGTAATGATACAGAAAACAAGGAAACAAATATTTCGGCAGAGTGGACGAAAGTTACTTATAATTTTGAATTAGAAGCATATAAATCAGATTGTGAAGTTGGTCTTTTGGTCACTTCAGAAGCAGGTGCATGGGTTTGTATTGATGATATATCATTATTATTAGTGGAAAATGATTATACATTAGAAGATTTACAAAAATTATATGATGAGGTAAAAGACTATAATGAAAGTGATTATCAAAACGGGTGGCAGGCTTTTGATAATGCACGGTCTAAAGCAAAGGAATTAATTGATGCAAATAGTACAGATACGAAAGCGATTTCAGAAGCATATAATAATTTATCGGAGGCGATAGACGGATTGAAACTGGAAGTTTCTAAGGACGCCACGCTAAAAGATTTGAAAGATTTACTAGCTTCCGAGCAAGTAGTAACAATAGTCGACAAAGGGGAAAATGCATATACAAGTGATTCATGGAAACTTTTTGATGATGCAAAAGTACAAGCAGAGAAAGGAGTAGACGAATGTGAAAAGAGTGGAGATGAAGAACAAAAGAAAGATGATTATACAAATGCTGACATTATATCAGCATATAAGACGCTGTATGAAGCAATAGAAAATATCGTTTATGCGGATCCTATTACTACATTATATTTTTATTCAGAGGATCTGGCTTCGTATAAAGATACCGATTCTGATTTAGAAAAACATAATTTATACTTATCAACATGGAGCAACGAAAAAATAAGTTCTTCTAAAGAACCAATCGATCTGATGCAAACGGATTGGGCATATAAAGCATTCATTTTGGATGAAGTAACAGATACAAGTATTAATTTAGGATACGATAATTGGTATTCTATACCAGTGAAGCCCATTAAAGCAGGTGATGGAGAAGATAA
>CBCOYO010000069.1:14554-17961 GCA_965114465.1 uncultured Lachnospiraceae bacterium | reverse complement strand
AAAAGATACTATTTATATACATCACTTTCTCAAGAACTAAAGAAAATATATCAATCTGAAATATACAAATTTTTGTATCGTTTAGTGTTTGAGTATCAAGGATTTAAGAGTTGGTATCAAGGGTTATATACAGAAGAATTTGAATTAAAATATAATCGTGAAATAATAATCTGCGAAGATCAATTTCGAATCGTTGGT
Source organism: uncultured Lachnospiraceae bacterium (assembly GCA_965114465.1). Classification (GTDB taxonomy): domain Bacteria; phylum Bacillota; class Clostridia; order Lachnospirales; family Lachnospiraceae; genus COE1. The sequence continues at coordinate 17,763 of CBCOYO010000069.1, read as the reverse complement.
GTAGCTATCATAAAAAATGATTTACAAGAGAAAAAGATATGTACTCTGAGAGTGGCACGGGCGTATCAGCATCAAGGAATTGGTCATAATTTAGTTGAGATATGCATGCAGCAATTGCATACTGATAAACCGATGATTACTTTACATACAAGTAAATTGAATCAGTTTGAAAAACTGCTAAACTATTATAACTTTGAATTGCAACAAACACAGAAACATTATTACAGTATCTTTAATACTGAATTGGTATTTAATGGATTATTGCCAGAGAAAAAGTTTATTTTTAACAAAATTGAGTTAATGGATATGGCAAAACTATATAGAGTTTTTGTCCTTAGTGGTAAGAAAAATTTTGAAGATTATGTGGACGCTTGTATTAGGTGTTGGTATAATCGAGCCCAAATAAAACAGACCAATATGCTTGAAGTTTAATAGAAGGGGCTGTCGCATTAAGGTAAACATATACAAGATATTACTACGCTGTGCTGCACTTTATACTATATCTTGTATAATCAAAGTTTATTGCGACAGTTCCTTTTCATATGAAAGAGGTGAATGAAGTGCTGCTAGTTTGTGGTGTTCATGGAGTGGGAAAAACTGCTTTTGCAAAAAAACTGTGTCAAAAATTGTTGCTCGAATATTATTCAGCAAGTGAACTAATTAAGAAGATGGCAAACCGTGAAATAAGTGATTACAAAAAAGTACAACACATTTCAGATAATCAAGAGTTATTGTTAGAAGCTTTATCTGAAATAACTGATATTCAATACATATTAGATGGTCATTTGTGTTTAATGAATGCACAAAATAAAATAGAGCGCATATCCTATGATACATTTCTAGCAATGAATATTGAGAGTATATATATAGTTGTAGATGCACCCAAGATGATACAACATAGGCTGAAAAATAGAGATAATCAAATCTGGAATCTTGGATTCATTGCTTTATTTCAACAAGAAGAATTTGCATATGCTAAATTTTTAACTGAAAAAATGAACATTCCGCTAAAGATTATTTACAATAATAAGGAAGTTGCTAAGTGTTCTTTTTTAGAAAAAGAAAATATTATTTTGCCAATAAAACCAGTTTTCGCAAAAAAAATATTATCTGGCGAAAAAAAATATGAATATAGAAAACGATTATGCAAAATGGAAATAAATAAAATATATATATATGCAACAGCCCCTGTAAAAATGATTGTTGGTGAAGTTGAAGTTGTTAATAAAATGAGCATGGATAAAGAAAAACTGTGGTTGGAAACACAAAAGTATGCAGGAATTACTAAGGAATTCTATGATCAATACTTTGAATATCAAGATTGTGCTTGTGCATATAGAATTGGAAAAGTAAAACAATATAAATCCCCCGTTACGCTAGACAGTGTAGGAATAGAATCTGTTCCACAATCTTTTATCTACGTGAGGGAGTTTAAACTCTATTAGAACATTGATGTCATTCTAGTATTAAGAACTCTAACAAATAAAAATAGTCCATGCAAAACTCTTAAAAACATCATTCTATTTCACCCTATCGGGCTGCCGAAAAATTTTATTTTCCAGCAGCCCGTGTATTAGGCTTTTCAAGTGGTTTTTAAACCCTGCTGCATATTTTACGCGCTTTTCTCCACACCGATTACAACTTTTTCACCATTGACATTCCATTCCTTTGCAATACCGCCAGCTTCATACATAAATGTATTGGCAAGCACTTTCTCACCGATTGCGTCAGCATTCTTTTTCACAATATCAGCTATCTTTTCATTACCACTAATATAAACTGTAATGTGATCCATAACCTCAAAATCGGCATCTTTTCGCATGGTTTGGATTTTGCTGATAACCTCGTAGACAAAGCCTTCCTCGATTAGTTCATCGGTTAAATTGGTATCCAGCACAACCGTTACAGTATTATCCGCTTCTGTAACATACCCTTCTTTCTGCGAAATATCAATTAACAAATCTGCCTCAGCCAGCTTCACCTCCGTACCGTCGACATCAAATGCAAGGAATCCATTTGCCTTTAACGCATCCATTGCCGCATTGCCATCAATTGCTGCCAGTTTTTTGTTAATACCGCCAAGCAGTTTGCCGTATTTTGGCCCAACATTATGCAGCTCTGGCTTAAAGGTGTAGGTGGTAAATGATCGCACATCTTCCGTAAATGTCACCTGTTTCACATTAAGTTCTTCCTCAATAATTTCCTGATAAAACGTACTCAATGTAAACGGCGCTTTGATAAACATATTGCTGATAGGCTGTCTGTTCTTAATATTTGCCGTATTTCTGCAGGCGCGCCCCATCACCACCACTTTCAGCACCGCTTCCATATCCGCTTCAAGTTGCTGGTCTATCATGGCTTCGTCAACTGTCGGGAAATCACATAAATGGATGCTTTCTGGTGCATTTTTATCAATACTGCAAACAAGATTTCTATAAATATCCTCCGTCATAAAAGGAACCATTGGTGCTGCGGCTTTAGAAATCGTTACCAGTGCAGTATATAATGTCATATACGCATTGATTTTATCCTGCTCCATTCCTTTCGCCCAGAAGCGCTCACGGCTGCGCCTTACATACCAGTTGCTCATCTCATCCACAAACTCTTGCAATGCTCTTGCCGCCTCTGGAATCCGATAATTTTCTAAATTATAATCTACATCCTTTACCACAGTATTTAACTTGGACAGCAGCCATTTATCCATTACCGGAAGTTTATCGTACTCCAATGTATATTTTGTTGCATCAAAATTATCAATATTAGCATACAGCACGAAAAATGCATAGGTATTCCACAGCGTTCCCATAAACTTCCGCTGCCCCTCCTGCACTGCTTTTCCGTGGAAACGATTCGGCAGCCAAGGCGCAGAATTAATATAAAAATACCAACGAATCGCATCAGCACCATACGTTTCCAATGCATCAAACGGGTCAACTGCATTTCCTTTTGACTTGCTCATCTTCTGCCCGTTCTCATCCTGCACATGACCAAGCACAATTACATTTTCATAAGGCGCCTTATGAAATAAAAGCGTGGACTCTGCCATTAGCGAGTAGAACCAGCCGCGTGTCTGGTCAACAGCCTCTGAAATAAACTGCGCCGGAAATTGCTGTTCAAACAATTCCTTATTTTCAAATGGATAATGATGCTGCGCAAACGGCATTGCACCAGAGTCAAACCAGCAGTCAATCACCTCCGGAACTCTGTGC
>CBCOYO010000069.1:0-14544 GCA_965114465.1 uncultured Lachnospiraceae bacterium | reverse complement strand
TATATGGCTTATGCAGTTCCACTTTTGCGGCATCGGGATTTTGGCTTCTTTGTGCAAGCTCCTGCCGGCTTCCGATACACTCTTGATGACCGCACACACATTCCCATACATTCAGCGGTGTCCCCCAATAGCGGTTACGGGAAATGCCCCAATCCTGAATATTTTCCAGCCAATCACCAAAACGCTTCTTGCCAATAGACTCCGGAATCCAATTCACGGTATTATTGTTGTGAACCAACTCATCTCTTACCGCTGTCATTTTAATAAACCATGATTCACGTGCATAGTAAATTAGCGGTTTGTTGCAGCGCCAGCAGTGCGGATACTCATGTTCAAATTTCGGCGCATCAAACAAAAGTCCTTTTGCATCCAAATCCTTTAAAATCATAGGATCGGCTTCCTTTACGAACACACCTGCATAAGCTGTTTCTGCTGTCATCTCACCCTTGCCATTGACAAGCTGTACAAACGGCAAATCATATTTTCTGCCAACTTTATCATCATCCTCACCAAACGCTGGTGCAATATGCACAATACCAGTACCATCTGTCATTGTAACATAGGTGTCACACGTAATAAAATGCGCCTTTTTGCCCTGCTTTTCAATAATGCCTGCTGCAAAATCAAACAACGGTTCGTATTCTTTTCTCTCTAAATCCGTACCCTTGTAGGTTTCTAATACCTCGTAAGCTTTCTCACCATCTTTTCCAGAAAGCTTTGCAAACACCTTATCCAAAAGCGCCTGTGCCATATAATAGGTAAAACCGTCAGCCGCCTTAACTTTGCAGTAGGTTTCATCAGGATTTACGCAAAGTGCAACGTTTGACGGAAGTGTCCAAGGCGTTGTTGTCCATGCAAGGAAATACGCTTCCTCACCAACTACCTTAAATCGTACAACTGCGGAGCGCTCCTTCACTGCCTTGTAGCCTTGTGCAACCTCCTGCGAAGACAACGGCGTACCGCACCGAGGGCAGTATGGTACAATTTTAAAATCCTTATACAATAATTTTTTATCCCAGATTTGCTTTAAAGCCCACCACTCCGACTCAATAAAATTATCATCATATGTTACATAAGGGTCATCCATATCTGCCCAGAAACCAACCGTTCCTGAAAAATCCTCCCACATTCCCTTATATTTCCACACAGATTCTTTACACTTTTTAATAAATGGCTCCATACCATATTCTTCAATCTGATCTTTGCCATTTAAACCAAGCAGTTTCTCAACCTCAAGCTCCACAGGTAGCCCATGTGTATCCCATCCAGCTTTACGAGGTACCATATAGCCCTTCATAGTCCTATAACGTGGAATCATATCCTTAATAACACGTGTTAAAACATGACCAATATGCGGCTTACCATTTGCTGTCGGCGGCCCATCATAAAAAGTATACGTTTCACCCTCTTTGCGGTTCTCCATACTTTTTCTAAAAATATCATTATCCTTCCAAAACTGCTCAACCGCTTTCTCACGGTCGACAAAATTCATATTGGTATCTACTTTGTTATACATTCTTTTTCTGCTCCCTTCTCTTTTTGAAATATTATACCCATGCGCCGCTTCTGCGGCATATTTCCTCTGCATGGGGGCTGTGTAATCGAGTAGGGGAATGACCTTCTCCACTACTCGCTGCGCCGGGCGTCCGTCAGCTCTGCTGACAAATTTCATCTGGACGCCCGTGTGCATAAAAAAACCCACGTCCTGCAAATAGGACGTGAGCCAAACTTTCACGAAACCACCTAGTTACAATGTACTCCGCTTTCCCATATCAAAATATAGAATGCTTTTATACCCGTTCCCTGTAACGTAGGAAATACGTCAGCGCCTACTTGACTATAATAGGTTTCGGCTCTGCAACTCGGGAGTGATCTTCAATAATTCCTTACTAGTGCTGGCTTCCACCTATCTCCAGCTCTCTGTAACGTTCCAGAATTAACTACTATCTCCGTCATTGTCTTTTCGTGTTACTATATCTGTTGCTTTTTAGTATAAACGCTTTTTGTTCGTATTGTCAAGAGTGGAATGAAAAAAATTTTTTAATACAAATGCCTCCCAAACATCAACCATATTACTCCCAAAAACACCCCTAGCACCAACAGCAGTGCAGGTATAAATACAATAAGTGCCGCAATCACCATTGCTGGTCGATCTTTTTTATCCAGTTCAACCTCCTCCATGCGTTCTTCAAACTCTTTTTCTGCTTTCTCCACATCTAACACACGCTTCACCTTTTTATTAAAAAACACCGCAATTCCTCCTATTTAAAGTTCCGTTTCTCCATTCCAACACCCAATCGTGCTTCCATTTCGAAACTGTTTTTCGTTTCTATAGTTCCATTTCTATAGTTCCATTTCTATAGTCCCGTTTCTCCATTTCAAAATATATACAAAAACAGCAGGAAACCTACCTAAATCCAGTATTCTTCCCACTGTTTCGAAATTTTATGCTTTTTATATTTTATCTTTTCTGTTATACTTAGAAACTGTTAATAAATTACGCATAACAATTACTTATTATACTTTTAATGGATAATGGCATGCTACCAAATGCCCGTTGCCCTTATCCTCTAATTCTGGAATCTCTTTTTTGCACTTCTCTTGGCATTGATAACATCTTGTATGGAATTTGCACCCTGTCGGCGGATTAACCGGACTTGGGATATCACCCTCTAGCAAAATACGTTCACGCTTCTTTTCGTCCACATCCGTTGTTGGAATCGCCGAAAGCAAAGCATTTGTATAGGGATGCAGCGTACGCGCAAACAATTCCTCTGTTGGTGCGATTTCCACCAGATTGCCCAAATACATAACACCAATGCGGTCACTAATATACTTTACCACGCTTAAATCATGTGTAATAAACAAATAGGTTAGATGTTCCTGCTCCTTTAAATCGGAAAGCAGGTTTAAAATTTGTGACTGAATCGAAACGTCAAGTGCAGATACTGCCTCGTCACACACTACAAACCGCGGTTTCAGCGCAAGGCTTCTGGCAATTCCGATTCTTTGGCGCTGCCCACCGGAAAACTGGTGCGGATAGCGGCTAAACATATAGGAATCCAAACCGCACTTTTTCATCACTTCCATTACATAATCGCGCAATGCAGGATCACCTTTCTTATATACACCATGTGCCGTCAATCCCTCACCGATAATCTGCCCTGCTGTCATTCTTGGATTTAGTGAGGAGTATGGGTCTTGAAAAATCAATTGCAAGTCCCTGCGCAGTTCTCGCATTCTTTTGGGCGGCTGCTCCTTTAAGTTCAGCATCTCGCCGTCCTTCTCATAAAGGATTTCGCCATGTGTCTGCGGATAAAGCTGCAAAATCGTCCTGCCAAACGTGGATTTCCCGCAGCCTGATTCACCAACAAGCCCCAGCGTTTCTCCCTCATAAATATCGAGAGAAATTCCATCATTTGCCTTTACATACTTCTGTTCCTCGCGGAAACTCGTCTTTTTTATCGGAAAATACTGTTTCTCATCTTGAATACGCAACAGCACCTTGTTCTTTTTAGACTGCATTGCCATGTCTCACCGCCTTCTCTGCATAGAAGCATCTTACTTGATGCCCTGACTCCATTTCAACCAGCTTCGGCTCCTCATCCTTACACTTTTGTGTACAATATTTACATCTTGGAGCAAATTTACAGCCTTTTGGCAAGTACAACGGGTTTGGTACAGCTCCCGGAATCGGATCTAGTTTAGCCCCTTTTGGTGTATCCAGTCTTGGAATGGAAATCATTAATCCCTCTGTATAGGGATGGGAATACACGCCATCTGTAAAAATCGTCTTTGCATCCGCCATTTCCACAACTTGACCACAGTACATTACTGCAACCTTATCCGCCATTTCATTAATAACACCCAAATCATGTGTTATAAATAAAATCGACGTTCCAAGTTTATCCTTCATATCATTCATTAACTTTAAAATTTGTGCTTGAATCGTAACATCCAATGCAGTTGTTGGCTCATCTGCAATCAATAATTTCGGTTTACAAGAAAGTGCCATTGCAATCATAACGCGCTGACGCATACCACCAGAAAGCTGGAATGGGTACTGCTTTGCCACACGCTCCGGATTGGGAATTTTCACTTCTCCCAGCATACGCACCGCCTCCGCAGCCGCCTGCTTTTTATTCATTCCCTGATGTACACGGAATACCTCACCAATCTGTTTTTCCACAGTAAATACTGGATTTAAAGAAGTCATAGGCTCCTGAAAGATTACAGAAATCTCATTTCCCCGAAGTGCATACATCTCTTTTCCGGAACAATTAACAACATCTCTTCCGTTAAACGTAATATTTCCACTGTCAATATAACCATTTCCATCCAACAACCGTAAAATACTCATTGCCGAAACACTTTTGCCGCTTCCGCTCTCTCCTACAATCCCCAAGGTTTCCCCTGCTTCCAGAGAGTAGGTTACATCATTGACAGCCTTTACAATGCCGCGCTTTGTCTTAAAAAACGTGTGCAAGTGTTCTACTTCTAGCAAACTCATCTGCCTTACCTACCTTTCCTTGGATTTCGGGTCAATTGCATCTCGCAGACCATCACCGATACAGTTGATACTAACGGTACAAATCGCCAATATCGCTGCCGGGAACACCCAGCGCCACCAATAATTCTCAATAACCGTTGCACTTCGTGCGCTGTTAAGCATATTTCCCCATGTCGCATTCGGCTCCGTTACACCAAATCCAATAAAGGAAAGTGACGACTCCGTAAGCATACAAGTTGCAAAATCCAGCGTAGCATTTACGATAATTACAGTAATTACATTCGGTAAAATATGACGGAAAATAATTCCCCATTCCTTAACACCAAGTGCTTTTGCTGCGGTTACAAACTCCTGCTCTCTTTCTGCCAATACACTACCTCGCACCAAACGCGCAATACCTGGCCATGAAAGGAAGCCCAAAATAATCATAATCATGATAATACGCTGTGTTTCAGAAATACTATTCCCAATAATCGCCGATAAAATAATTGCAAATGGCAAAAACGGTAAAGAAGATACGATCTCTGTTAAACGCATCATTAAGTTATCTACTTTTCCACCCTTATAGCCAGAAACACCGCCTACAATAACGCCAATTATCGTCGAAATAATAACTGCAATCGCACCCACTGTCATGGTCATGCGTCCGCCTTTGAGCAGACGCCGGAAGACATCACGACCAAAGTCATCCGTTCCCATCATATAGCCGTCAAGTCCCCAACTAAAAACTTTTCCACTCTCGCTAATTGCGTATGTGCCATAATAACCAGCCGAAATCTGTTCAATTGACTCATTGATAGCTGGTATCTTAGTCTGGCTAAAGGTGTCATCTCCCCAGACACTTAATGTACCATCGTCCAACAATACTACATAATGAAAACGACCACCCTCAATCGCTTTTACATGACCTTGAACGGATTCCTCTACCCGCTGGCTGCCTTTAATATTGTTTCCCCATGTATAGACCTTCCCATCATCCGTTACTGCTGCCGCACTTTCATCAGACAGTGCGATATCCACAACATGACCTTGGATTACTTCTGGAACTGCTGTATATGCATTGGTCTTTTTGGTCAGTGGAACAACCCTTCCATCATTTGTTAAAACAATAGCAATATCATTGTTTGCATCGAAGGTCTTGATATTTCCTTGTACACCCTCTGGGAATTTCAATTCCAACAGATAATCATTTCCCCAATTGTACAGCCTTCCACGCTCTGTCAGAGCCAAAGAGAATTGATATCCTGCATATACCTTTGTAATGGTTTCTCCCATCCGTAAATCCATAGGAATGGATGCAAGTCCCATACGGTCATTACCCCATGTAAACAATTCTCCGTTTTCATTTAGCGCAACAATATGATCAAGTCCTGCTGAAATCTGTGTCAGTTTTCCCATACCGCTTGGTAGTTTCTTAAGTTTCTCAGTTGGAAATTGTCCCCATTCATAGACGTGTCCTTCCTTGTCAATACCAACAGAAAACGTACTTCCAATACTAATCTGCTCTGCATTTCCCTGAAGACTTTTCGGGACTTTGAGCATACCAAATCCCGGTGCCACATTCGCCTGTGTAACATCTTGATAATACATATCAATTGGCCAGAAAAAAGGCAATACCACACAACATGCAAAAATAAACAAGAAGCAGCATATGCCCGCCATTGCAACTTTATCATGAATAAAACTTCGAAACACCATCTGCGTCGGTGTTAAAATTTCTTCTTGCTCCTCTGTCATTTGTCCACCAAGGAGCATTTTCTGTGCAGCCGTCCCAACTGTGGACTTTTTCTTATTTTTTTTATTCTCTTTCTCTGCCATAGCTCCTCCTAGTTTTCTAGTTTTACTCTTGGATCAACCAATGTATATGCAATATCCATTAACACATTTCCAGTCAAAGACAAAATAACATAGAACATCTGCATTGCCAGCACAACCGCAAAATCCCTTTGATTTAATCCCGAAATCATCATTTTCCCAAGTCCATCCCACAAGAAAATGGACTCAATAACAATAGAACCGCCAAACAACCCGATCAGCCACCACGTTGTTACCGTAACAATTGGAATCAACGCATTACGAAATGCATGTACGTAGATAACCACCTTTTCTCGAAGTCCTTTAGAACGTGCTGTCTTTATATAGTCCATACGAAGCGCATCAATCATAGAAGCTCTTACATAACGCGTAATACTTCCAATACCTCCGACAGACATTACAAGTACCGGAAGTGCCATATGCTTCGCCATATCTAAAACCGCTGCAATCCCAGTTCCTGTAAAACCAGCCGTCTTTACACCGCTGATAGGAAAAATAGGGAGCTGAATTGCAAATACATAGATAGCAAGCAGCGCTATAACAAAACTCGGTACACTATATCCAATAATCGTTACAACCTGTACTAATTTATCAAAAATACTATTCTTTTTCACCGCTGTAGCAATGCCAAGCGGTATGGCAATCAAAAATACGATAATCATAGAAAACAGATTTAGAAGCACTGTATTGCGCATTGGAACGCCAATCACTTCTTTCACCTGTCTGCGATACTCTGTCGAATATCCAAAATCTCCCCGCAGCATATTTGTAATCCACTTCACATACTGTACTGGAACTGGCTGATCCAATCCCAACTGCTTTCTTGTTATTTCATACTGCTGCTGATACACCTCAGGCTTAATATTGCCTTGCATCATCATCCGCACCGGATCTCCGGGAAGTGACTTATAAATTGCGAACATCAAAATGGAAATTATAAAAAATACAAAGATAATGTATATCAGTCTTTTGATAAGAAACCTTCCCGTGCGCATTTTCGATACCCTCCTTATCCAACCATCAGGTGCTACCCGTAGGCAGAAATCCAGCCTGCACCAGATTCCCACCTACGGACAAAACAACCCTGACTGTTTCACCTTACTGTGATGATTTACTGTTATACAGCAATTATTCTGATAAAATTTATTCGGTTACCCATGCATCAATCAAGGCAGAAGTCCAATCCCATATAGAGCTTGTTTCCCAGCCTTGCAGCTTCGGATTAAAGAAGTCATGATATTCGTCAGAATACAGCGGAACATTTGGAAGTTTCTCATTCCAAACCTTCATATAATTACGCCATGCAGTCAACCATGTTTCCTTATCATCATAAGGAATGCTCTTTAATGCATAAGCAGCATCTGAAAGTTCCTGATCTGAAATCCAGTTTGCATTAAGATTTCCCATATACTGCTCATCTGTTGAGTAATAGTACCAAGGAGAATGCTGCATAGAGAAGCCTGCTCCAAGGTTAAACATATTGTATTGTGTTTCTGTCAAATGGTCGATACCATTAAACAAAGTTGGCAAATCCACTGTCGTACCACGAAGCTCCATGCCAGCCTCTGCCATTGACTCTGGAAGCATTGTTCCCAAAAGTTCAGATACAGGGTTTCCTTCGGAATTACACCACTCAATAACAAGCGGCTTTAACTCGCCATCAACTTCTTTGTAACGTGTGCCGTCGCCATCTGCATATTCAGCACCTGTAGAATTTAGCGTCCAGCCATCCTCAACTAACAAAGCCTTCGCCTTCTCAATATCTCTTTCATATGCATTTAAGTTCTCATCGATCCAATCCCTAGAATCTGTGTACTCCCACTGTGACAAGCCATATTCAGCATGTACCACCGTTGCATATCCGCCACTGTACTGTCTTGCAAATTCATTGCGGTCTAAACAGTAAGCAATTGCCTGACGTACTTTTTGAGAATCTGTTGGGAATGCAGAACAGTCAAACTGGAGTTTACCATAACCATAACGGAAATATGTATTTTTCTGTGCCACGCCTGCATCTACCAAATCCAATCCAGCTTCAATCATATCACCGCCTGAAATCTGGAACAATAAATCAACAGTACCAGCCTTTAACTCATTCATCATCGTATCCGGCTTAACGGTCTTAATAATAACCTTCTCAATTACTGGCTTAACACCGTTTGCATCTCCCGGATATTTGTCGTTTACTACCAAAGTACCCTGACGGCTGGAAGCATCATAATTTTCAAGCTTATAAGGTCCGCACGTTACCTTCGGGTTATAACGATATCCTGTGTCTGTATTAGCAATGGTTTCCATTAACAAGTCTGTTGTAAACTCACCGGTAATCTTTACACCATCCTCTGTTTCCTCAACATCGCATCCCGGCGCAATCACAGCTAAAGGTCTTGGTCTAACTGCTGCATACGCAATATCATAGTGATAGGGAAGTTCCTCTGCTTTTACTGTAATAGAAAGTGTCTTATCATCAACCATATGCAAGCCTTTTAACGTTTCTGAATCGCCTGCATTAAACTCATCCCATCCTTCAATAAAGGTATAACCTGTCGCTGGATAGTTATCTACTCCCATCATTTCCTTGGAAGATTCCAGCAGAATTGCAAATACATAGTCTTTTACAGTAAGCGGTGATCCATCTGACCATACCATTCCATCAACAAGCGTAATTGTATGTGTCTTAGTGCCGTCCTCATTGTCTACAGACTCAAGGCTTGCTGCAACAGATGGGTCTGCAATCCACTCGCCATCCTTAGTTACCACGACGGTATCTCTGCCATGCAGCAAGTCGCATACTTTATAGTTCGTTGCAGCATTATTATAGTAAGAGTCATAGAAATCCTGCTCTAAGTCCGTATCCGTACCAACAATCAACTGCCCCATCGGTGCATCGGGACGCGCACTTGCTGTTGTGTTTTCCGCTCCCTCTGTTGTCGTTGTTTCTGCTGTTTCTGTACTCGGCGTCTGGTTTTGATCCGTATTTGCCGCATTGTCTGTCTGCGGTGCATCATTTTCATTGTTTGTCACCGCATTGTTATCATTGCTTCCGCACGCTGCGAGCGATACCGTCATCGACGCTGCAAGAAGCACTGACAGCCACTTCTTCTTCATAATATTTTTCCTCCTTTTGAAAAAAATAAACTAGAATAACCATCTATATAAACACCTATAACCTATCAGGCGCCTATATCATAATACCGCACAATACACTGTCACTCAACAAGAAGTAATTTCCACTATTTTATTTCCACTACTTTATAAAAGCTGTAAATCAAGTAGAGAAGATCATGGAACTGCGCATAAACAAAAAAAGCGCTCACAGACCCCTTTGTCCGCTGCGCTTGACAATCATGCTCTGATATTACTCGTTACTTTCAAATATCATCTTTTTGCTTATCATTTTCTACCTGTTATCTCAACAGTCCTGTTTTATTATAAATAGAAAATTGTGCATTGTCAATCCTAAATATGCACTTTTTTTGCATATCGTCATTATATTTTTTTACAATATATCCAAAACAAATTAGAATTACTGTGTTTTTTTTGGCTTTCTGCCGCGTTTTTTTTGAATGCTGTAGCCGAATTTTCCAAGTTTTGTGCCCAGATCATAATATTCCCCGTGAGAATATACAATCGGCTGCGCTTCTTCCAAATGAAAACTGCCGTTCTGATCCAGATACTGCTTGTCTACCCGCACTGCCGCCACGCTCGCAAGAAACAAATCATGTGAACCAAGATGTTCCACACGCTCCACCTTGCATTCAATATTAACAGGACTCTCCGCAATACTCGGCGCAGCAACCTCCTGCGAGGCAAGCGGCGTCAAATGTAGTTCCTTCCATTTATCGACCTCCCTGCCGCTTTTCACGCCACAGTAATCCGTTGCAAAAACAAGCTCCTTCGTCGTTAGATTGATTACAAATTCGCGGGTTTCCATTAACATATGATGTGAAAAACGGCTAGGGCGCACGGATATGCTGACCATTGGCGGATTGGTACAGACCGTTCCCGCCCATGCAATCGTAAGAATATTGGTGTTTCCCTGCTTATCTGCCACGCTCACCAACACGGCGGGCAAGGGATAAAGCATATTGCCCGCCTTAAAATTTGTCTTTGCCATTCCAATTCCTCTTATAAATTTTTCTATTATCCAAATCCAAATATTCTTCTAAAAAAACTTTATATTCAGCATATTTATTATCATTAACAAAATACTAATAATGGAAGCCGCCATTGAAAGAATACTAAAGATCATTACTCGGTTTACTTTTTTATCCAGCTTCTGGTACTGTGTCTGTGCTTCTTCCGCCTGCCGTTTTGTTTCGTCCACAACGACCGCCTGCACATTGCGGTATACTTTAACATTTTCTTTATGTACAAAATCGTCGGAGTTTGCAAACTTTTTCTCTAAAAGTTCCGAGATATCTCGTATTTGATTTTTATATTTCTCCGTTTCTGCAAGTTCCCGTTCAAGATTTTCTGATTCCTTTTTCCCCAATTCCGCCTCACGGTTTCTTGTCTGCTCATCCGTTAAATCGCGCAATGCTGTGACAAGCCTGTGCTCGTCCTCCTTCATTCCTTCAATTTTCCCTGCATTGTCGCCAATCATTGCCTCCATTTTATCCGAAAGTTCTGCATTCTTATAATTTAACTTCCGCATTTCTTGAAGTATCTTCTCATATTCTGCCACTTGCATCTGCAATCGTTTCATCTCCGCTGCTTCTGCCTGTGAATTTGCCTTTATCATCTCCTGCGCATTAACTTTCTGCGCCAGCTTATCCATAAAATTATCCATCTTTAACCAATCCCTTCCTCAGTCTGTAAATCTATGATTAAGTTTATCATTATTTTAAGCATATGACAAGGACAAAGAAACACCTCATTTTTTGGATATTTTGTATAATGTTACTCACTTTTTCTTGTCGAATATCATCATATTAACAATATTATTACACTTCGTTCATATTTTATTCATAATTCAATGGTATTATCTGTATATAGCAAACAACAGCTTCGTAATGTTCTTCATTACACATAGATAAATTTTTTCATAATAGCCTCGGCACAGAAATGTGTCGGGGCACTCCTCATTTTAGGAGGAAGCTCACTCTTGTTAAGAAAACTGCTGCACTTCTTCTATTTTAAGAGGAAGCTCACTCTTGTTGCGAAAGCTGCTGCACTTCTTCATTTAAAGAAAGCATTTTTGCATCCAGTTCCGACACCATGCGGGCACACGCATACAGTTCTTCTTTAATATGCTCCGGAACATTCGTTTCAAATTTATAATTAATCTTATGCTCCAAACTTGCCCAGAAATCCATTGCAACTGTCCGAATCTGAATTTCCACCTTAACATCCACTTTTTCCTCAGATAGATAGATTGGCAGAGAGATAATCATATGATAGCTTTTGTATCCGCTCGGTTTGGGATTTTTAATATAATCTTTCACGGATATCACCCGAATATCGTTCTGACGTTTAAGCATATCCGCAATCCGGTATATATCCGTTGTAAACGAGCAGATAACTCGTATTCCTGCGATATCGTTCACATATTTTATCATATTATCAATATTGGATTCATATCCGTGATTTTTTAATTTCTTGACAATGCTCTCGGAAGTTTTGACTCTGGATTTGATATGTTCGATTGGATTGTACCTATGTACATGCTGGAACTCATCATTCAGTATCTCAAGCTTTGTGCCAATTTCCTTTAGTGCCGAATTATATACAAAAATAACCTCCTTCCACCGATCTACCTCTGCATAAAAATTGTTCGCGTATTCCATTGATATCCCCTTTTCCTTAAATCACAAGACACCCCCAGCGGCTGCCTATCTAAATTATTATATCATATTTTCTTTATCTTGTACTTATTTGTTTCTATTCTTTTTTAGGCATGGATTTTCTATGGTTACTTTTCACACCCACGCCAAAGTAGTGAGAATCATGCACCAAAATGCTAAAAGCTTTCGCTTTTTTACTTTAGCATTTTGTGTGCAAATTGCCGCACGATGTTAGACTATTTCGTGTACTTTTTTGTAAATGCGACGGCTGCATAATGCAATTCATTCCTATTTTCAACTAATATAACCTGTACTAAATACCCTAATTTTGGGCGCAGAATAATTTTCTGAGAGTGCAAATTGCCAAGACACTATCACAAACACAGGCGAAGCGGTGGCTACGTAGAGGCTTGAAACGTAGTACTGTCAGGAAAATAGACAAGCAAAATATAGGGTTATTTCGTGTTGGGTCTATCGCATTATGGGAAACATATACAAGATATTATAATGCTATACTGCATTTTATACTATATCTTGTATAATCAAAACGTATTGCGACAACCCCAACATTTATATTATATGTGGATTGGGAGAAAATCATTACTAGAGATTTGATTTTTCATTATTTTATGCTGTTTTAGGAAAGAAGTCATGTTCTTTATTTAAAGATGTGTTATAATTATTTTTACATCCATTGCGTGCTCTGCACATGTATTAATCCATAGTTTATAGAAAATGCAAATATAGTAAACGGTAAAACACTTTTTCATTTACTATAAAAGTTTACTTCCAAATTAATATGAACACTATTCACAAAAAGGAGGCTACAGTCACAATGTTTCGTCTATGGGCAAGAATTTTTAAGGACAACCGTATGCTAAAAGATACTGTTGTCTGCGACAGTTCGCAGGATACAAGAACCCACAAAGTTTTCCGCGCGCTTGAAACGGTTTGTTATGAGTTTGATTTAGGAAAACCCATTTGGCTTGACGCCACAATCAACGAATTTAAACGTCACGATAAAGCACGTTTTCGGGAAGACAATTTTATAGAAGCAATTGATTTCGATTATCTGGAAATTCAGGTAATTGAAGAAGATCCGTAGTTACAACTGACACCTACGCCAGTTTTTATCAGTTTATAAATTATTGTGATGTATACTGCAAACCGCCAGAATTTACAGTGATGCCATCAGGAAAGTACATGACTGGCGGTTCGCAGTCTGGTTGTACTGTAAATTTAATCGGTGTGCAGTATAAATTATAACAATTAATAACATTTACCAATTTTTAACGGATTTCATTTGTTAATATTATGCATAATTCTTCTTGACACCTTTTATAATAAGGAGTAGTATTATTCTAAACTTTATAATGTAGTTTTAAAAACTACATAGTATCCTATTTAAAACAATATTGCGATATTGTCAAAGGACCGTCTGCGTTTCAGCGCATTAAGAATGGAGGAATTACTATGCAACTAACAATTCGAGAACCCGGAAGTGCGATTACACACTTTATTGCCTGCCTTATGACAGCAATTGCTGCTTCTCCGCTGTTGATAAAAGCACAAAACGGTGTTACAACCATTGCACTCACCATTTTTTGTATTAGTATGATACTTTTATATGGCGCTAGTACCCTGTATCACAGTGTCAATGTAACGGGAAAGGTACTGCGTATCTTCCGCAAAATTGACCATATGATGATTTTTGTACTGATTGCAGGGTCTTACACACCAGTATGTTTAATCGTGCTCGGCGGCAATATAGGTTATTCTCTGCTTGCGCTGGTTTGGGGTGTGGCGCTTATCGGAATGCTGGTAAAAGCATTTTGGATTACCTGCCCGAAATGGTTTTCCTCATTAATTTATATTGCAATGGGTTGGCTTTGTCTGCTGGTTTTTGGCACGCTTTGGAATACACTTCCCCATGCCGCATTTGGCTGGCTTTTGGCAGGCGGAATAATTTATACAATCGGCGGAATTATTTATGCCTTAAAACTCCCTGTTTTTAATTCACTCCACAAATATTTCGGATCGCATGAAATCTTCCATTTATTTGTAATGGGAGGCAGTATCTGTCATTTTATCTTTATGTATTGCTATGTAGCATAATAAGTAACATAATAAAATATAAAAAACTATTATTTATGGCTGTTGTGTCGTAATATATACGTAACAGTTCAGGTAGGGGCTGTCGCAATAAGCTTTGATGATACCAGATATGGTATAAATCTTAGCACAATGCTACACTATCTTGTATCCGTTTATCTTAATGCGACAGCCCCGTAATAAAATGTAGTGGTTGGAGGTATCCAGCCCATCACGAAGCGATTTCCAATGGCTGGATACATAACAGTTCGATGTATTATCTGAACTGTTTGTTACAATTCACACCAACGCCAGATTTTGCAACAATTTACGAACATTCGG
>CBCOYO010000068.1:0-18008 GCA_965114465.1 uncultured Lachnospiraceae bacterium | reverse complement strand
AGTCTAACATCATGCTGCGATTTATACTATATTTTGTATAATCAAAGCTTATTGCGACAACCCCATATGGAGGGGCGCAACGCGTAGGAGTGTCCAAAGAAAATATATTAGGGACTTTATGCAGATTTATCATTGACTTTTTGCTTTTTAGTATGCTTTTTCTTACGAGAATGTTCTTTCTTATAAGCGTTTTCTTTATTATGAGTATTTTCATTATTGTGAGTATTTTCTTTATTGTGAGTATTTTCTTTATTATGAGCGTTTTCATTATTATGAGTATTTTCATTATTATGAGTATTTTCTTTATTATAAGTGTTTTCTTTATTATGCGAATCTTCTTTATGAACAGCCTCATTCTTAATTGTATTATTTGCAGAACTTTCTGGCTGCTGTATATCGGTTGCTGCCTGTTCTAAAGTATCTGCATATATTTTATTCAGATTCTTCTGTGCTGTGGACAGCATTAATTTAATACGGTTTAACTGATTTACTTCCGAAGCACCGGGATCATAGTCGATAGCGACAATATTTGCTTCGGGGTGGCGTTTGCGAAGTTCTTTAATAACACCTTTTCCAACAACATGGTTTGGCAGGCAGCCAAAAGGCTGTGTACAAACGATATTGGGTGTTCCTGTGTGGATTAATTCTAACATTTCACCGGTTAAGAACCAGCCTTCACCTGTCTGATTTCCAAGAGAAACGATTTCCGATGCATTTTTTGCGGTTTCATAAATATCGGCAGGTGGTGTAAAATGTTTGCTCTCCGCAAAGGCTTTGCTCATTGGTTTGCGCAGCATTTGGATTGCTTTAATACCAAGGCGGCTGAGGTTAGCAGCTTTTTTGCTAGTGCCAAGATTTTCTGCCTTGTATAGCTGGTTATAGAAGCAGTAGAACATAAAGTCCATTAAATCTGGTACAACAGCTTCTGCACCTTCTTGCTCTAATAACTCTACCAAACGGTTGTTTGCAGCAGGCGAGACTTTTACAAGGATTTCACCAACAACGCCGACACGTGGTTTCTTAATATCGCGAATAGGAATTGCATCAAATTCTGCAATGATTTCACGGCACATTTTTTTATATGTATGGAATGATAGGTATTTGTGTCCAAGAAAATCGCTGCATTTTTTTATCCATTTTTGATGTACTCTATCGACAGAACCTTGTTCGGCTTCATAAGGGCGCATACGATAGACGCACCGCATAAAGATATCGCCGAAGTTTACTGCATAAACTGCACGTAACAGCAACATTGGCGTAATCTGGAAGCCGGGATTACTCTCTAATTTTGATAAATTTAAGGAGATAACCGGAATATGTGCATAGCCTGCCTTTTCTAAAGCACGACGGATAAAACCAATATAGTTGGTTGCACGGCAGCCGCCGCCGGTCTGCGACATAACGACTGCTAAATGGTCAGTATCATATTGACCAGAAAGTACCGCTTCCATAATTTGTCCAACGACCAAAAGGGAAGGATAACAAGCATCATTGTTAACATATTTTAAGCCGACATCCACACTGTTGCGGTTATCATTGTTTAAAACAACCAGATTGTAGCCACATCTACGGAACATAGGCTCTAATAAATCAAAATGAATGGGTGACATCTGCGGACATAAAATCGTATAATTTTTGCGCATTTCTTTGGTAAAGATAACACGGTTTATTTTGCTGGAATGAATTTTACGTTCTTGGTGGCGCTGTTCTCTTACACGGATTGCAGAGAGCAGTGAACGGATTCGAATTCTTGCCGCACCAAGGTTATTTACTTCGTCAATTTTTAAACAAGTGTAAATTTTGCCGGAGCCTGTTAAAATATCATTTACTTGATCGGTGGTAACAGCATCAAGTCCGCAGCCAAAGGAATTTAGCTGGATTAAGTCTAAGTCGTCACGTGTTTTTACATAGCTTGCGGCAGCATAAAGCCGAGAATGGTACATCCATTGATCGGAAACAATTAACGGGCGTTCTGGTTTCGCTAAATGGGAAACGCTGTCTTCTGTTAAAACCGCAATATCATAGGAGGTAATTAATTCAGGAATACCATGGTTAATTTCGGGATCAATGTGATAAGGACGTCCTGCAAGAACAATGCCGCGTTTCTTGTTTGCTTTAAGGTAAGCAAGCACTTCTTCCCCTTTATGGTACATATCTTGTCTTACAGCTTCCAATTCCTGCCAGCCGGCTTCTACGGCAGCGTTTAACTCGCTTTCTGGTATTTCAGGAAATTCCTTTATCAATGCCTGTGTAATTAAAGATGGCTCACGGAATGACAGAAACGGATTTTTTAAAATCACGTCACCGCGCCCAATTGCTTCTACATTATTTTTTATATTTTCAGAATAAGATGTTACAATAGGACAGTTATAATGGTTGTTTGCTTCGCAAAATTCGTTGCGTTCATAAAATAGTGCAGGATAAAAGATAAAATCGACACCTTGCTGAATCAGCCATTCAATATGTCCATGTGCAAGCTTTGCCGGATAACATTCCGATTCACTGGGAATGGATTCAATGCCCATTTCATATATTTTCCGGTTTGATACAGGGGATAGTACCACCTGATAATTTAGTTTTGTAAAAAATGTAAACCAGAAAGGATAATTTTCATACATATTTAAAACGCGCGGAATCCCGACACGGCCACGAACTGCCTGCGCAGCGGTAAGCGGCTCATAGGAGAATAGGCGTTTTAATTTATAGGCAAATAAATTTGGTATGGTGTCGTCTGTTTTTGTTTTTCCAAGACCACGTTCACAGCGGTTGCCGGAGATAAAATTTCTTCCGTCGGAGAATTTATTGACTGTTAAGCGGCATGAATTTGTGCAGCCTTTGCACTTTACCAATGAGGTATCAAATGCAAGCTGATTAATCTGTTCAATACCTAGCATTGTAGTAGCAAGCGCAGGATTTGCCTGATAACGTTCTCTTGCGATCAGCGCAGCACCAAACGCGCCCATAATTCCGGCGATATCTGGACGAATTGCTTCGCAGCCTGCAATTTTTTCAAAACTTCGCAGTACGGCATCATTATAGAAAGTACCACCTTGCACTACGATATTTTTGCCAAGTTCGCTGGCATCGGATACTTTAATAACCTTAAACAGTGCATTTTTAATAACCGAATAAGCCAGTCCAGCCGAAATATCAGAAACTTCTGCGCCTTCTTTTTGTGCTTGTTTTACTTTTGAGTTCATAAAAACGGTACAGCGTGTACCTAAGTCAATGGGATGTTTTGCAAACAGCGCCGCTTTAGCGAAATCTTCTACGCTGTAATTGAGCGATTTAGCAAAAGTTTCAATAAAAGAACCGCAGCCAGAAGAACAAGCTTCGTTAAGCTGTACAGAATCAACGGTCTGGTTCTTGATTTTAATGCATTTCATATCTTGACCGCCGATATCAATAATACAGTCTACATCCGGATTAAAGAAAGCAGCAGCGTAGTAGTGTGCAACTGTTTCCACCTCGCCTTCGTCCAGCATAAATGCTGCTTTAAACAGTGCTTCGCCGTAACCTGTTGAGCAGGAGCGCAGAATTTTTGCCTCTTTGGGAAGCAGTGAATAAATTTCCTGAATGGATTGAATCGCAGTTTTCAGCGGACTGCCGTTATTGCTGCTGTAGAAAGAGTAGAGCAGTGTCCCATCCTCTGCAATCAGCGCAATTTTTGTTGTGGTCGATCCAGCGTCGATTCCCAAGAAGCAGTTGCCGTGATAGTCTGCAATCGCTGCATTTTTTACATGGTGTGAATTGTGCCGTGTCTGAAATGCTATGTATTCCTGTTCGTCCGCAAACAAAGGTTCCATGCGGGCAACTTCAAATTCCATTTTTATATCGGAAGAAAGTTTATCGACCATTTCTTTCATAGTGTAAGAAACTTCCTTAGAAAAAGTACTATTGTTTTCCGCATTTAACGCAGATCCGATTGCCGCAAATAAATGTGAATTTTCCGCTTCAATAATATGCTCCTCGTCCAGTTTTAAGGTGCGGATAAATGCTGCCTTTAACTCTGGCAGAAAATGCAGCGGGCCACCTAAAAATGCAACATGACCGCGGATCGGTTTTCCGCAGGCAAGTCCGCTAATAGTTTGGTTGACAACTGCTTGAAAAATAGAAGCAGCTAAATCTTCCTTTGTTGCGCCCTCGTTAATAAGTGGTTGGATATCGGTCTTTGCAAATACGCCGCAGCGCGCTGCAATGGTATATAAAGAATGGTAATTTTTAGCATATTCATTTAATCCAGAAGCGTCTGTTTGAATCAGCGACGCCATTTGATCGATAAAAGAGCCCGTACCGCCTGCACAGATACCATTCATGCGCTGTTCGACATTTCCGCCCTCAAAATAAATAATCTTAGCGTCCTCGCCGCCAAGCTCAATCGCAACATCTGTTTTGGGCGCAAGCTCCTGTAATGCTGTGGAAACAGAGATTACTTCTTGTACAAATGGAACACCCAAGTGATTGGCAAGTGTTAGTCCACCCGAACCTGTAATCATGGGGTGCAGCGTTAGATTTCCTAATTTAGCATAAGCATCCTGTAAAAGTGCTGACAATGTTTCGCGGATATTTGCGTAATGCCGCTGGTAATCAGAAAACAATAAGTGATGCGCTGCGTCCAAAATTGCTACCTTGACCGTTGTAGAACCAATGTCAATTCCCAATGTATAGAACTCTTTCTTCATGAAATAACCATGCCTTTCTCAATTATAAAAATAAAATTTATATCAACAAGTTTGTAATGACAAATTAAACATACATCTGCTATTATACGACACCATTGGAAAAAGGGCAATAAAATAGTTGATAAAAAGTTCATAAATTTCGTGTCAGATTTTTCCGAGATTTATTTTTGCATAATTTTGTTGTTGTTTTCTATCATATGCGCATAGTGGGGCATGGCATTCCTTCTTGCTTCAAATAAAGATGAGTACAATATTTCAATATTTTTTCGAAAAATAAAAACTGTATGACTAAATATAAGTAACAGTTCAGGTAGGAGCTGTTGCAATAAGTTTTAATTATACAAGATATTGTATAAAACGTAATGCGGTGCTATGATATCTTGTATCTATTTTCCTTAATACGACAGCCCCATAATAAAATGTAGAGGTTGGAGGTATCCAGCTCATCGCGAAGCGATTTCCAATGGTTGGATACGTAACAGTTCAATGAGCTATCTGAACTGTTACAAATATAAAAAAAGTATAATATTTCGTAAGTCCAATTCAGACAGGTTTACTTTTTGCTTTGGGAATGGTAAAATATTACTTATTGCATTTGGAAATAGTAATATACAGGAGTTCTGCATCATTATTTCTATATTAAAAAGGCAAATAAACAAAAACAGGAGGTTTGTATGAATTTACTCAACAAATTAGAAAGAAAACTTGGAAGATATGCAATTCCAAACCTATCTCTATACTTGATTTTGTGTTATGGGTGTGGTTATTTGATTTCTTTGATAAATAGTTCATTTTTAAATTATTTGACTTTGAATCCATATTTAATATTGCATGGGCAGGTTTGGAGATTATTTACATGGATTTTAATTCCACCAACACGTTTAGATTTTTGGACGATTATTATGTTGTATTTTTATTATTCTATTGGTACAAACTTAGAACGAACGTGGGGTGTTTTCTATTACAATGTATACTTGTTTATGGGAATGTTTTTTACTGTATTGGGTAGTTTTTTGTTAATGGCAGTCAGCTATATACCCGCAGTTGGCTTAAATGCAAGTATTCAGTTATATGGTGCGCCATACTATTTTGCAATTATTTCGCAAAGTTTTAGTACCTACTATATCAATATGTCAATTTTCCTTGGTTTTGCCGCTACGTTTCCAGAAGTGCAAGTGCTTTTGATGTTTATTATTCCAATAAAAGTAAAGTGGATGGGGATTGCATATGGGATTTTACTGTTGGTTGACTTTATACAAAGCCCTATTATTGGAAGAATTGTTATTGGAACTTCTTTATTGAATTTTGTAGTCTTTTTCTTAATGACACGCAGTGCACAGATTGGTATGCGTATATCACCAAGGCAAGTAAAACGGCGGCGGGATTTTAACAGAGAAACACGCAAGGCAAGACCTGTGTCTATATCAAAGCATAAGTGTGCAATATGTGGGAAAAACAGTGAAGATAATCCCGAAGCAGAGTTTCGGTTCTGCTCGAAATGCAACGGAAATTATGAATACTGCCAAGACCATTTATTTACGCATACGCATGTGAAATAAAATTGTGTGTCCATTTATTTTTTCTTATGGACTTTGTAGTATAGTGTAAAGTCCAAGAAGAAACTGTCGTAACAGTTCAGGTAGGTCTGCGCATTTACTGCGCTGACCGTAATAAAATGTAGTGGTTGGAGGTATCCAGCCCATCGCGAAGCGATTTCCATTGGCTGGATACGTAACAGTTCAATGGGTTATCTGAACTGTTTGAAAAAATGATAAAATTTACAAACTAATGTTTGCAATTTCTTATAAGATGGTGTATACTGTTAAAATCAGTGTGAAATCAATTCTATGAGAAATTGATTATAATGGAATCATTGCAAAGTACAATTAGGCGGCTGATATTTATAAGGCGCTACAGTTTCACAGATAGGGAAAGGATTGAAAAAGTAGTATGGAATTAAACCAGCATACATTTGCAAGTATCTTGGAACAGCTTCGTGAAACAGCGCGGCTGCAAGGAAATATGCTGACAAGCGATCAGGTTCGGGAAGCGTATGCCGATTGGCAGCTTGGCGAGGGACAACTTGCATTAATACATGATTATTTTAGGAAGCATTCTATTGGAATTGATGTGCCACTAGAATCTGAGGAGGATTTTGAGGAGCAGCTTTCGCGTGAAGATGTGAATTTCCTTGAGATGTATCTTGCAGATTTAAAAGAGCTAGTATCTGTATCTGACGGGGAGAAACGGGCTGTTACCATGTCTGCACTGGCAAAGGATAAAATGGCGCAGGAGAAATTAATAGAGATATATCTTCCACAGGTGGTTGAGATTTCCAAGCTGTATGCGGGACAGGGCGTGCTGGTTGAAGATTTAATCGGCGAGGGCAATGTCGCAGTTGCCGCAGCAGTGACAATGCTGGATTGTGTAGAATCAATTGATGAAGTCGATGGCTTTGTTGCAAAAATGATTATGGATGCGATGGAACAGCATATTGCCGAGAGTACGGACAATCAGCAGTTCGATGAGGCGGTGCTGAACAAGGTAAATGACATCAATGACAAGGCAAAAGAACTGTATGACAATCTGCTGCGCAAAGTAACAATTAAAGAAGTTGCCGAAGAATTGGATATTGATGAGGAAGAAGTGCGGGAAGTTATAAAGCTTTCAGCAAATAGCATCAGTTACATTGAGGATTATGCGGATGGCAGAATATAGAAATAATGACGATTTTAAGTATATTATACAAGATATCAATTCGATTTATATTGGTAAAGAGTTAAGCTATGCCGAAATGTTAGATAGAGCAGATGTACCATTTAAACTCAAAGCGATTATCAGTGCATATTTTGCAAAGGAAATAGATTTAAACCGGAAATTAATTGAACATTTGCTAAATGTTTCTAAGGAGGAATTTTCTTATCGGATATTTGAGCAGTTAAAGTTGACAGTAAGGGTTTTTTATCCTGTGAAAAAAAATGGGTTTGGCGGCAGACAGAAAGAGAAATGGGTGCATAAGGCATACTCTCTTGCGGAGTTTTGTGTGGGACAGCAGGAAGCAGTTAAGGCAAAAACTGTGCAGGTTGAAGATATTGCCATCTCGAAATTGGCGTTAATGATGATAAGTATATAAATTGGAATCGGAAATTATAAACGAAGGGAGTTATTGATATAATGAAATCATGGAAAGAATTACAGGCATATGAATTGGTGGAAAGCAGGAATATCAAAGATATTCAGTCGGAGGGAATCCTGCTGCGTCACAAGAAAACAGGTGCAAGAGTGGCGCTTTTAAGTAATGATGACGAAAATAAGGTGTTTGCGGTAGGGTTTCGCACACCGCCAGAAAATTCGACAGGTGTGCCGCATATTATTGAACATTCTGTGCTTTGCGGTTCCAAAGAATTTCCTGTAAAAGACCCATTTGTGGAATTGGTAAAAGGTTCGTTAAATACCTTTCTAAATGCTATGACTTACAGTGATAAGACGGTTTATCCAGTGGCAAGTTGTAACGATAAAGATTTTCAGAATTTAATGCACGTGTATTTGGATGCGGTTTTCTATCCTAATATTTATCAGGAAAAGAAAATCTTTATGCAGGAAGGCTGGCATTATGAAATGGAGGATTTAGACAGTCCATTGACATATAATGGTGTTGTATATAATGAAATGAAAGGTGCATTTTCCTCCCCAGATGAAGTAAACGATAGGGTAATGCTGAACTCGCTGTTTCCTGATACGATATATGGTATGGAATCCGGCGGCGATCCCAAAGTAATTCCAGAACTTACGTATGAGCAGTTTTTGGATTTTCACCGCAGATATTATCATCCTTCTAACAGTTATATTTATCTGTATGGAAATATGGATATGGTAGAAAAACTGGAATGGATAGATGAACATTATCTAAGTAAATTTGACAGGCTGGAGATAGATTCTACGATTAAAATGCAGAAAGCATTCGATAAGCCAGTTACAATACACAAAGAATACCCGATTATGGAAGGGGAATCCTTAGAAAATAACACGTATTTATCTTATAATGTAGTTGTTGGTACGGCTCTTGACAAGGAGCTTTGTTTTGCGATGCAGATTTTGGAAAATGCACTCGGT
Organism: uncultured Lachnospiraceae bacterium; assembly: GCA_965114465.1. GTDB lineage: Bacteria > Bacillota > Clostridia > Lachnospirales > Lachnospiraceae > COE1. The sequence continues at coordinate 9,213 of CBCOYO010000068.1, read as the reverse complement.
TCGGCTTCGGCAGCACCGTTAAAGCTTGCATTGATTCACAAAAATATCGGAACAGAGGTTTATACAGAATACAGCAACGGCATTTATCAGCCAATCTTCTCAATTGTAGCAAAAAATGCCAATGAAAATCAAAAAGATGAATTTGTTGCAACAATAGAGGACGAGTTAAAGCGTCTGGTAAAAGAGGGTATAGATAAAAAGTCGCTGCTTGCTGGATTAAATTATTATGAATTTAAGTATCGTGAAGCAGATTTCGGTTCGTATCCGAAAGGATTGATGTACGGCATCTGGATGTTGGAATCTTGGCTGTATAATGACAATATGCCGTTTGATATGCTTGAAACAGTGGAAGTCTTGAAAAATTTAAAGGCGAAGATTGATACAGATTATTTCGAGCAATTAATCGAAAAGTATATAATTCAAAATAATCACAAATCTATCCTTGTGGTATCGCCAAAAGAAGGCTTGACGGCTAAGACAGAACAAGAACTTGCAGAAAAACTGCAGGCATATAAGGAAAGTCTAACGGACGAGCAGCGCAGACAGATTATCGCAGAATCCAAAGCACTTCGGGAATATCAGGAAGCGGAGGATTCGCCAGAGGATAAAGCAAAGATTCCGATGTTAAAACGTGAGGATTTGAAAAAGGAAGCAGACGGTTTTATCAATGAAGTGCGGGAAATTAATGGAACAAAGGTGCTGTTCCACAATATAGAAACAAACGGTATTGGCTATGTCCGGTTAATGTTTGATATTTCCAATGTTCCGATAGAATTGTTTGCTTATGCGGGGATTCTGAAAAGTATTTTAGGTTTTGTAAATACTAAGAGTTATGACTATGGTACGCTTTACAATGAAATTAATATTCATACAGGCGATATCTCCAGTTATGTGAATATTTATATTGATGCTAATAATTTTGAAGATTATCAATTATCATTTGAAGTTCGTACTAAGGCGATTTATGAGGAGTTAGAAGCAGCGTTTGGTCTGCTTGCTGAGATTATAACCACATCAAGTTTGGCAGACGAGAGCAGAATCTTGGAAATATTAGAGGAAATGAAGTCCAGAATGCAGGGAAATATGGCTTCCGCAGGGCACTCCATTGCGGCAAGAAGGGCTATGTCGTATTTTAGCGAAACGGCAGCAGTTTCTGAACTTATAAGCGGAATCCCTTGTTATCGGCTGCTGGAGGATATAACAGCCAATTATGAAAAGAATAAAATGGATTTAATTGAAAAGCTGACACAATTAATTCATTGTATTTTCCGGCCTGAAAATATTATGGTGGATATTACAGCAAAAGAAGACGGCTATCAAGCGATTGTTCCATTAGTTCCAAAATTAAAAGCACAATTATTCGATGATGCAGTACAGAAAGAACGCATTCATATGGAACCGAAAAAGAAAAATGAAGCATTTGCAACATCGGCGCAGATTCAGTATGTATGTCGTGCTGGAAACTTCCGAAAAAATACAGACTATGCGTATACAGGAGCATTGATGGCATTAAAAGTAATTTTGGGGTATGAGTATCTTTGGACAAATATTCGTGTGAAAGGCGGCGCATATGGCTGTATGTGTGATTTTGGCAGTATTGGTGACAGCTATTTTGTATCCTATCGTGATCCGAATTTAAAGAAAACAGTGGATGTCTTTGAAAAAATAGGTGATTATCTGAGAAACTTTACGGCAGATGAAAAAACGATGACCAAATATATTATCGGAGCTATTAGTGATTTGGATACACCACTAACACCATTTTCAAAAGGTGCACGTTCTTCTGGTGCATATATGACAAATCGTGATATCAAAAAAATACAACAAGAGCGTGACGAATTGTTAAATTGTACACAAGAGGATATCCGACAACTTGCCGATTATATTGATACTGTGATTCGGGAGGGGGCAGTATGTGTTGTTGGAAATGGGCAGTCTATTGAGGAAAATAAAGAGATGTTCCAAAAGATAGAACCATTGTTTCACTAATCAATACGGAGGAGTTCTGAACATGGAGGAAAAATATAAATCAGGCTTTGCTGCATTGATTGGCAGACCCAATGTTGGAAAATCGACATTGATGAATTGTCTAATAGGTCAAAAAATTGCTATAACTTCAAAGAAACCACAGACTACTAGAAACCGTATTCAGACAGTTTATACGTCTAAAGAGGGACAGATTGTATTTGTTGATACGCCGGGAATCCACAAGGCAAAGAATAAGCTGGGCGATTATATGGTGCACGTGGCGGAAAAAAGTTTTCAGGATGTGGATGTTATTTTGTGGCTGGTAGAGCCTACGGATTATATCGGTGCAGGTGAGCGCCATATTATAGAACAGTTAAAAAAAGTTTCTACACCGATTATTTTAGTAATCAATAAAATTGATACTGTGAAAAAAGAGCAGCTTTTGGGTTATATTGATGTTTATCGCAAAGAACTTGATTTTGCGGAGGTGGTGCCAGTATCAGCACTGAAGGCGGATAATACGCAGGTATTAATTGAACAGATTTTGAAATATCTTCCGTATGGAGAGGCCTTTTATGATGAAGATACGATTACGGATCAGCCCACACGTCAGATTGTAGCAGAGTTAATCCGTGAAAAAGTGCTTCGCAACGTTGATGAGGAGATTCCGCATGGAGTGGCTGTAACCATAGAGGCTATGAAATACGATAAGAAATTAGTAGAGATAGATGCTACAATTATTTGTGAACGGGATTCCCATAAAGGAATTATTATTGGTAAAGGCGGTTGTATGCTCAAGAAAATCGGTACATTGGCACGTCCGGAAATTGAAGATTTATTAGAAAAACACGTAAATCTTAGGCTTTGGGTAAAAGTGAAAAAAGGCTGGCGTGACAGTGATTTACTGATTAAAAATTTTGGTTATGATTCCAAAGAACAATAAACATGTATCTGTTTGATGTGTTGAGTTTGGCAAGACTCCATGGTAATGGCATAAGATTATATGCATAAATTTATGACATAAGTACATTCTATTATGTGTGGACATTTCATTGATTGCTGATGTCACTATAAACAGCAGTGCAGAAAGGGTATGAATATAGATGTACGAGGAAAGATGGAGCCAATTTATGCGGACAGGGCAGGTGCGCGATTATTTGGCATATAAGGAACAGACCGCCGTAGAAAGTGCCGAGAGCAAGGCAGGAGAAATACGTGAGTTTGGGTATGCAGGAGTTTGTAACAGTAACAGGGATTGTTATCAAAGCGGAGTCAATCGGGGAATATGACAAGAGAGTTGTCATACTCACAAAAGAGCGGGGAAAGATTGCGGTGTTTGCAAGAGGTGCAAGAAAAACAAACAGTTGTTTGATGGCTCAGACGAACCCCTTTTCCTTTGGCGTATTCCGGTTATTTGCTGGCAGAAGCTCCTATAATATGTCCGAGGCAGAGATTTCAAATTATTTTGAAGAATTGCGGCAGGACTTTGTAGGAGCTTACTATGGTATGTATTTCCTGGAAGTATGTGATTATTATGCAAGGGAAAACAATGATGAAACAGGAATGTTGAAATTATTATATCAGTCGCTGCGTGCATTGACATCACAACATTTTGACAATCAGTTGGTGCAATGTGTATTTGAATTGAAATCCATTATGATAAATGGAGAATTTCCGCAGATAACATCAGCAAGTGGATTAAGTGAAACCGTAATTTATACGATTGATTACATAATGAGAACTCCCGTTGAAAAGCTATTTTCCTTTCGTGTGGAAGGTCAAGTTCTGGAGGAACTTGCGCATATTAGCAGCAATATATGCAAAAGATTGCGGGATAAAAATTTTAAAAGCCTTGAAATACTTGAAAATATCAAGTAATTTCGTTATAATAAAACGCAAGGAATTTATAATACTAAAATTTTTATAAAATATGGAGATTGTTATGAATAAAAAAATGAAAACAAAAACTTTATCAGCAATTCTTTTGTGCATTTGCGTGTTTGTATTAACTGCATGTGGGGATAAGACACTGAATAACAATAACGGGAGCAGTGGGAAGGGAACAGGCAGCAAGAAAAGCAAAGACGAATTGGTGACGTCGATTTCGGTAGAGAAAAATGGGAAAATTCATAGTAAAATTATAGAGGAATTTGGTGAGGATTATTATGATGTAGCCGGTTTAAAGGCGATGATCGAAGAGTCTATTGCTGAGTATGCAAAGCAGCCGCAATCTGGGGAAGTATCCCTTAAAAAATGCGAAACAGTAGGCACTTCTGTAGCTGTGGAGATGGAATTTGAAGATTATCAAGCATATGCAGAATTTAATGGTGAGAATTTTTTTGCAGGTACAATTCAAGGAGCAAATGAAGCTGGCTTTAACTTGGATATGACATTACAGTCTGTTTCTTCGAAAGGGGATGGGACAGATACGATTTCAAAACCAGGGTTACTAAGCATGGGTGAAAAACATATTGTGATTTTAGAGTTGACAGGCCATGAAGATGAAGTTCAGCCTTTGGCAGAACCACAGGAAGTTCAAAATGAAGGCGAAAACCAAGAATCACAGGCAAATAATCCAGATCAGACACAACAGGCAGTGGAAGCTATGCGAATTAACTGTTTTGGAGATATTCTCTATATTAGTGATGGCGTGTCGACAGTCAGTAAAAAAAGCGCAGATATTAATTTGAAAAATGGTTTGGGTGTGATAGTATTTAAGTAATTCGGTAATAGATTAGAGAATATAGTATTTTTAAGGGGAAGAAAAGTTTTCTTTTTTGATAAATTTATTATATTTAGTGTATTTTGATATTAAGGAATTGTCAAGAAAATAGGAAAGGTGAGGAGAAGTTACAATGGAAAAAACGATGGAAAAAATCGTCGCGTTGGCGAAATCAAGAGGATTTGTCTATGCAGGCTCTGAAATATATGGAGGGCTTGCCAATACATGGGATTTCGGCAATCTCGGCGTAGAACTCAAAAATAACATTAAAAAAGCATGGTGGCAGAAATTTGTCATGGAAAGTCCTTATAATGTTGGTGTTGATTGTGCAATATTAATGAATCCACAAACTTGGATTGCATCGGGGCATTTAGGCAGTTTTTCGGATCCACTAATGGATTGTAAGGAGTGCCATGAACGTTTTCGGGCGGATCAATTGATTGAAAGTTTTGTGGAGGATAAGCAGATTGCGCTGGATGGTTCTGTGGATGGATGGGATCAGAAAAAGATGGAGTCATTTATTGCAGAACATCAAATTCCATGTCCGACTTGCGGCAAGCATAATTTTACGGAAATTCGTCAATTTAACTTGATGTTTAAAACATTTCAAGGTGTTACAGAAGACGCCAAAAGTACAGTTTATTTAAGACCAGAAACGGCACAAGGTATTTTTGTAAATTTTAAAAATGTACAGAGAACTTCAAGAAAGAAGATTCCTTTTGGCATCTGCCAGATTGGAAAATCTTTCCGCAATGAAATTACGCCGAAGAACTTTATTTTCCGTGTGCGGGAGTTTGATCAGATGGAGATGGAGTTTTTCTGTGAGCCAGATACCGATTTGGAATGGTTTGCATATTGGAAACAGTATTGCATTGATTTCTTAAAGAGTCTTGGCATGAAAGAGGAGGAAATGAGAGTTCGCGATCATGAAAAGGAAGAATTATCTTTCTACTCTAAGGCAACAACGGATATCGAATATTTATTCCCGTTTGGCTGGGGAGAATTATGGGGAATTGCGGATAGAACAGATTATGATTTAACACAGCACCAAAATGTTTCGGGTCAGGATATGAGCTATTTTGATGATGAGAAACGTGAAAAATATATTCCTTATGTAATTGAGCCTTCTCTTGGTGTGGAAAGACTTTTTCTTGCTGTGCTATGCGGTGCTTATGATGAAGAAGATCTCGGTGAAGGGGATATGAGAACAGTACTGCATTTTCATCCTGCACTTGCTCCAGTAAAGATTGGTGTGCTTCCACTAAGTAAAAAGTTAAATGCGGGAGCAGAGAAGATTTACACACAGCTTTCTAAGAAATATCACTGTGAGTTTGATGAGAGAGGAAATATCGGCAAGAGATACCGCCGTCAAGATGAAATCGGCACGCCATTCTGTGTTACATATGATTTTGAGTCGGAAGAAGATCAGTCTGTAACGGTGCGTTTCCGTGATTCAATGGAACAGGTGCGTGTGAAAATTGATGAATTGGATGCATATTTTGCAGATAAATTTGATTTTTAAACAATACATTTATATTTGATATTGATGAAAGTTTGGAGGAATAGACGTGAAAAACTATGGTGTAAATGAGCTCAGAAGAATGTTCCTTGAGTTTTTTGAAAGTAAAGATCATTTGGCTAAGAAAAGCTACTCACTGGTGCCACATAACGACAACAGTTTATTGATTATTAATTCTGGTATGGCACCATTAAAGCCATACTTTACAGGACAGGAAATTCCGCCTAGACGTCGTATGACAACATGCCAAAAATGCGTTCGTACAGGTGATATTGAAAACGTTGGTAAAACTGCAAGGCATCTTACCTTTTTTGAAATGCTTGGAAATTTCTCTTTTGGAGATTATTTTAAGAAAGAATCTTTGACATGGAGCTGGGAGTTTCTTACAAAGGTTGTTGGGCTTGATCCAGAGCGGCTTTATCCATCCATTTATTGTGAAGATGAGGAAGCGTTTCAGATTTGGACAGAGCAGATTGGTGTGCCAGCAGAGAAAATAACACGCTTTTACCGTGACCCGGAAACAGGAGAGTGTGATAATTTCTGGGAGCATGGTGCAGGCCCTTGTGGGCCTTGTTCAGAAATTTATTATGACAGGGGCATTGAATATGGCTGCGGAAAACCAGATTGTAAGGTTGGATGCGATTGCGATCGTTTTATGGAAGTTTGGAATAATGTCTTTACCCAATATGATGGCGATGGACACGGACATTATGAGGAACTTGCACAGAAAAATATTGATACAGGGATGGGATTGGAGCGTTTAGCAGTAGTAGTGCAGGACGTTGACAGTGTATTTGATATCAATACGATGAAAGCGATTCGCGATAAAATCTGCGAAGTAGCCGGTGTAGAATATCAAAAAGAGGAGAAAACAGATGTTTCTATCCGTTTGATTACAGACCATATGCGTTCCGCTACATTTATGATATCGGATGGTATTTTGCCATCAAATGTGGGCAGAGGATATGTGCTGCGAAGACTGATTCGCCGTGTAGCAAGACATGGAAGACTTTTAAATATTAAAGGTAAGTTTTTAACGAAAATAGCGGAAACGGTTATTGCAGAGTGCAAAGACGGTTATCCAGAATTAGAGGAAAATAAGGACTTTATTTTTAATGTGTTGATTCAGGAGGAAGAAAAGTTCAGTAAGACAATCGATCAGGGGCTTAGTATTCTTGCAGAAATGGAAGAAAAGCTAAACAAAGAGAATAAAAAAATTCTTTCAGGAGTAGCTGCATTTAAACTCTACGATACGTATGGTTTCCCCATTGATTTAACAACGGAAATTCTTGAAGAAAAAGGAATACAGGTAGATATGGACGGTTTCCAGAACGCAATGCAGGAACAGAAAAAAACTGCCCGTACCACTCGTAAAGAAACAAATTATATGGGCGCTGATGTAACTGTATATGAGTCGATTGACACATCCATTACTAGTAAATTTGTCGGCTATGACAGATTGTGCCATACTTCCAAGATATCAGTACTTACCACAGAAGACGAAATTGTGGAGGCGCTAACAGACGGGCAGACAGGAACGATTATTGTTGAGGAAACGCCATTTTATGCAACAATGGGCGGACAAGAAGCAGATACGGGTATTATTACGTGCAAAGAAGCAGAGTTTGAAGTAAAAGATACTATAAAACTGCTCGGTGGCAAAATCGGTCATATTGGAGTTGTAACAAAAGGCGTATTTAAAGTTGGTGAATCCGTGGAGCTTCGAGTTAATGAAGCAAAGCGTGCAGACACCTGCAAAAATCACAGTGCAACGCATCTTTTACAAAAGGCTTTAATTACGGTTCTTGGAAGCCATGTAAAGCAGGCAGGTTCTTTTGTAAACGAGGATAGGCTTCGTTTTGACTTTACCCATTATCAAGCGATGACAGCGGATGAAATTGCTAAGGTAGAGCAGATGGTAGTGGATCAGATTGCCAATAATATTCTAGTAGAAACACAAAATATGTCCATAGAGGAAGCAAAGAAAACGGGTGCAATGGCACTGTTTGGAGAAAAATATGGAGAGGTTGTGCGCGTTGTAAAAATGGGTGATTTTTCAACGGAACTTTGCGGCGGAACACATGTTTCTAATACAGGCGCAATTATGGCATTTAAGATATTATCGGAAAGTAGTGTGTCTGCCAATGTCCGAAGAATCGAAGCACTTACCGGAAATGGTGTATTTCGCTATTATAAAGACTTAGAACAGACTTTAGAAAAAAGTGCAAAAATTGTAAAATCAACAACAGCAGGACTAACAGAAAAATTAGAGCACTTAATGGCAGAACTAAAAGCGCTGCAAAGTGAGAATGAGTCTTTAAAAAGCAAGGCGGCAAAAGATGCCCTTGGCGACGTAATGAACCAGATAGTGTCTGTAAAAGATGTGCAGCTTCTCGCAGCAAAAGTGGATAACGTTGATATGAACGGGCTGCGGGATCTAGGCGACCAACTTAAAGTAAAATTAGGAGAGGGAGTCGTTGTCCTTGCATCCAGCCTAGAAGGGAAAGTCAACCTAATTGCAATGGCAACAGAAGGCGCAATGGCAAAAGGCGCTCATGCAGGCAATTTAATCAAAGGAATTGCTTCCCTTGTCGGCGGTGGCGGCGGTGGACGCCCCAATATGGCGCAAGCAGGCGGTAAGAATCCAGAAGGCATTGACCAGGCAATCGCAGAAGCAAAAAATGTGCTAGAGGGACAGATAAAATAAAAGCCCACAACAGCTCTAAAAAGCCAAAGTCTTTGAGATTATTAACAAAAATTATGCTGTGGAAAGGCAATCTTTTTGCAGCATAATTTTTACTGGTATAAATTGCATATAAAAAGACAAACTTTTTATTGATTTTTTGCATATTATGTGATAATATATAAAACGATTTAGAAAGTTTTTAAGAAGTAAAAGTAAATTCTTGGGGAATATAATATTTGTTAATGCATCTAAATGGAAGAAAGATGTAACAGTTCAGGTAGGTCTGCGCATTTACTGCGCTGACCGTAATAAAATGTA